>JAYRWF010000342.1:0-4696 GCA_041918195.1 Anaerolineales bacterium | reverse complement strand
GAGGCATCCTGAGCGTAGTCGAAGGATGTTTTCCTCCTCTTATCCACCAGCTTCACCGGAATCCAATCCTCCCTCCCAGCCTGGGAAGGCAGGTTCACCGCCAGGCGAGCCGCCACGGAGGCGTGCAATCGGTTATCCGGCTGGCCAAGCAACCTTTCTATCACTGGTATCAAAAACAACCGCGCGGCAACCAACGCGCTGACTGGATTGCCAGGCAAGCCTATCACCGGCTTTCCCTGGCAACTGGCCAGAATCGTCGGTTTTCCAGGCTTCAGATTCACCCCATGAACCAGGACACCCGGCGAGCCGAGCGCCTGGATCACCTGAGAAGTCAGGTCGCGCGCACTGGCCGAAGAGCCTGCCGTGATCACCACCAGGTCGTGTATTTCCAGAGCCTGCCGGGTTGCCTGGAGCAAGGCTTGTTCTTGATCGGGGATAATTCCCATTCGCTGGGCAACCCCACCCGCCTCCTCAACCAGCACACTGAGTGAATATGAATTCACATCCCGCACCTGCCCAGGCAATGGTGTAGCCTGCGGCGGGATGACTTCGTCGCCGCTCGAGATTAAGGCCACGCGCGGCCGGCGGGTTACGCCAATTTCGGTAATCCCCATCGCCATCAACCCACCGATTTCGGCCACCCCCAGGCGTTGGCCAGCCTGCAGGGCTAGTTGGCCAGCCTCGATATCCTCGCCGGGTTGGATCACATTTTCGCCAACCGCGCAGGCCCTGGAGACTTCGATTTCCGCCGGCCTTGAAACCTGAGTGTGCTCGAGCATCACCACTGCGTTAGCGCCTTCCGGCAGCATCCCCCCGGTATGGATCAACACGCACTGCCCGGGTGCAACTGAGATCCCTGCCTCTGTGCCCATCTGAATCTCCCCGGTCAACGACAGGTAGGCCGGTAGGGAATCGCTAGCGCCATAGGTGTCTTCTGCCCGCATAGCATAGCCATCGACTGTTGCACGCGGGAATATCGGCAGGTGGATGGGCGAATAGACCGCTCGGGCACAAATCCGCCCAACAGCATCCAGCGTTGGAAGGCTCTCGATGTCCTGGATCGGTCGTACCTGGTTGAGCAATAGCCTCCGGGCATCGACCGGCGGAAGTAAACGAATAAATTCGGGCATTTAGTGTGTCCAGTAAGAATAGGCAATCAAGTAAGCCATTGACCCAAAAGTCGCCACAGCATTCAGGGTAAAGATCGGCCAGTTCAGCGGTTGACCCTGGCTGATCCGCCACATCTGCCAGACCTGCAATAAACCAACCGGCAGGGAGGCTAAAGCGGCCAGGGTTACAAACCAGGGCAAGCCCCCAAAAACTGCCAGCCCAAGCAATAGATAGGCGGACAGGATCAACAGGTTGTGCACCAACATACCGTTTTTCCAGCCGATCCGGATCACAAGAGTTTTCATACCCAACCGGTTGTTCCGAGAAAAGTGCGGAAAATCAAGCGCGATCCACATCGCAAGAGCCAAAAACACCAGCGGTAGGGTGGAAGTCGAAAGCAGGGAATGGAATTCAGCTTGCTGCAGGATGAAACCGATTGCTGGAGCTACCTGGCTCAGCAAGACTGCCAGGAGTAACTCACCGTATCCGCTGGTCGCCAGGCGCAGGGGCGGCACAGCGTAAGCTATCGCCCCGATTGCCCCGAGTAAGAGCCAGACCAGCAGCCCCGGGCCCGGCCGGCCCGCTACGGCTAGCAAGATGCTTAATGAACCAACCGCTGCCAAACAGGCGAAGGCTGCCACCAGGATGGCACGCTGGTATCGCACCAGGGTAACAGCATCCAGGGGACGCAATTCAGTTTGACTCGGGCTTCCGGCCACGTCTGAAGAACGCTGGCGGGGCTGAAGCTCCTGAAGTCGATCTGCCAATTGCGGATCGAAATACGCTGCCAGCAGGCTGCCGCCCAATTGAATCAGAACAACCCAGGCTAGCCCTGACCAGAAACCGGGCCAGTCCAGGTTGGTCCCCAGGTAGCGCGCCAGCCCTGCGCCAAGCGCATATAGCAAGCCAACCCCCAAGGAGAGCCAGGGATGAAGCAGGCGAAAGAGGATCGTCCCCATAACAGGCTTAGCCGTTACCCGTTTGGGCCAGGGACCGGCGGATATCGCGCAAATGGATCTGGGTGTGCCGGTAGATCAGCTTGATAATCTCCTCAAGCGGCGCAACGCCAAAGAAAGGATGGCGACCGGTCCTGGCCAGGTCACTTTCGTCCATCGCACCAACCAGCTCAACAGTCAATTGGCGCAACCCGGTAAAAGCATCCAACAACTCCCCAGGAGTAGCCTGAAGCAATCGCTCGACTTCGGACGCATTGAACTGGTCGATTTGGAAATTCGCTGGCGCGCCGCCACCGCCCTTCTGGATATCAGCGACAACCTGCCGGTTGGCAGCCTCAGCACTGACGAAGTGAGCCAATACCTGGCGCACCTGCCAGGCCGCTCCCTCGCCATAGACAATCGCCTCCCAGTCATGCGGCGCCAGGCCACGGAAGAATTGGACTGTCTTCTCGCCATCTGTCCGCAATCGTTCGGCCAGGTGTAGGGGTGTTTCTGCCATGCTCAGCCTAAGGTTCCAGGGGATAACCAGCCTGTTGCCAGGCGTCAAGGCCTCCCTGGAGCGGGGTGACTGCGCTGAAACCTTGCTTGATTAGGAAATCCGCCACACGGGCGCTGGATTCTTCTGCCGGTCAGGTACAGTAGGTGATGATCCACTCCGACGGCTGAAGCTCGTCCAGACGCCCGGCGATGGTTTCCTCAGGGATTGAAAGCGCCCCTGGGATATGCGACTGGGCGTAATATTCCGCCCCGCGCACATCCACAAACCGCGCATTGCCGATTTCCAACGCCGCTCGGGCGTCTTGGAGGCTCACTCGGCTGATATCCGGATAGGGAATGCGCGCCGCCTGGTTGGCAGAGTCAACCGGTTCCGGTTGCAGCGCTTGTGGCTGGGTACGCCCGGCCTGGTAGTAAGTAAAACCTACCCAACCGAGTGCTCCGCCGATTAGCGCCAAACCAATAAAGATCAAGATCAGCGGAGTAAATTGTGAAGAACGTTTTCGAGGCACACCAACTCCTATTTTCGAAAGAAATTTGAGATGAAGAACCAAACATTGGCTGGCCGTTCGGCCAGGCGACGTACATAATAAGGATACCACTCTGTGCCATACGGCACGTACACGCGCACCGGGTAGCCGGCTGCGACCATTTTTTCCTGCAGATCTCGCCGGATCCCGTACAGCATCTGAAATTCGAGGGCATTTTTCGGCAGGTTGACCTTTTCTGCATACGCCCGGGCGACCTCCAGGCGTGTGGGATCGTGTGAGGCGATCACTGGCATCGGAGGCGTCCGCCCATCGCTGCTCAACTCAGGGCATCCATTTGCCAGCGAGCCATCGATCATCCGCTGCGCCAGGCGATCATAATTATCATCAACATCACTTTTCTTCGGGTAAGCCACCTCGGCCGGCTCCTTGTACGCCCCTTTACACAGGCGCACTTTTCCACCTTCGGCGGCTAGCCGGTCAATATCCGCCTGGCTGCGATACAGGTAGGCTTGAATGACCACCCCGCAGTTGTCCAGACCTTCGTCATCCCGCATCTGGCGGTACAGCCCCAGGGTCGTATCCACCCAGGGTGAATCCTCCATGTCAATCCGCACAAAAATCCCTTGCTGCCTGGCTGACGCCAGGATCCGGCGCAAATTTTCCCGGCACAAATCCAGGTCGACCGCCAGGCCAATCTGGGTCAGCTTGATCGATACATTTGACCGGACGCCAGTGGCTTGAATTTTCTCAATCAGAGCCAGGATTGCCTGGGTGGCATTTTCCGCCGCTTCGGGGTTGTGGGTATGCTCCCCCAGGTGATCGAGTGTGACATTAATTCCTTTTTTATTCAATGTTTGGACAACCTGGATGGCATCTTCCATCGTCTCGCCTGAGATGAACCGCGAAGCGGCCCGCCGGGCAAACGCCCATTTCGTGACAAGGCTACGCGCCCAGCTTGCTTTGGACAGGTAAATGAAGAATGATCGAAGCATCGGCAAATCCTTTTTTGTATGTTTTTGAGCGGAATGTTTGAACTGATTTTAGCATAAACTTGCCTGGGGAGTTGTCCTTGAGTAAAGCCAGCCCCCTAATATTATTGGCACAAACCTTGCAACAAGCTATAATGAATAAGCATGATTCTACAGACTCAAAACCATTCCCTGCGACCGCTGACCACCGCTCATCTCGCCCAGACGATGACTTTGTTGGAGTTGAACGGCGAACAACTCCGCCAGAAGATCGAAGCAGAGCTGGCTGCCAACCCGGCTCTGGAGCAAGTAGACGATCACCATTGCCCGAGCTGCGGCCGCCCCCAGGCTGCTCCGGGGGTCTGCCCATTATGCAGCCACCCGCGTGAGATGGATCCTGAACAACCGATCATCTTTATCTCACCCTATTCCGAGTTCGTTCCTGGCGAATACCGACCCAGCGCCGAAGAAACCCCTTCTGAAGAGTGGAATGCACTTCCAGAAGATTTGCCTGCCTTTGTGTTGCACCAGATCGCTGGTGAGTTGGCCGAAGAAGATCGGCCGCTAGCGGCGCACATCCTAACAAGCCTGGATGAAGATGTGCTGTTGCGTATTCCGATCAGTGAAATAGCGCGCTATCATCATGTACCACTTGGTCAGGTGAGTCAGGTGGTCG
>JAYRWF010000341.1:0-2865 GCA_041918195.1 Anaerolineales bacterium | reverse complement strand
GCAACGGCGACGGGATTGGTGACCTGCGCGGCATTATTGGCAAGCTCGACTACCTGAAGACGCTCGGGGTCGACGTGATCTGGCTCTCGCCGGTCTATCAATCGCCCAACGACGACAACGGCTACGATATCAGCGATTACCAGGACATTATGGACGAGTTCGGCACGCTGGCCGATTGGGAGGAGCTGTTGGCCGAAATGCACCGCCGCGGCCTGCGCCTGGTGATGGACCTGGTGGTCAACCATACCTCCGACGAGCACGCCTGGTTTGTCGAGGCGCGCCAATCGAAGGATAACCCCTACCGGGATTACTACATCTGGCGCCCGCCACGCGATAGCCGCGAGCCGAACAACTGGAAGTCGCATTTCAGCCCTTCAGCCTGGGAGCTCGATCCCCAGACCGGCGAATATTACCTGCACCTGTTTTCGAAGAAGCAGCCCGACCTAAACTGGGAAAACCCCGCCGTGCGCGCCGAGGTCTATGCGATGATGACCTGGTGGCTGGAGAAGGGTATCGACGGCTTCCGCATGGACGTGATTAACATGATTTCGAAGACGCCCGGCCTGCCCGACGCGCCGGTCGTCGACCCCGGCCGCTACCAGCCCGGCGGGGTGCACTTCCTGAACGGGCCGCGCCTGCTCGAGTACCTGGCCGAGATGAAGGAGAAGGTGCTTGCCAGGTATGATATCCTGACCGTTGGCGAGACGCCCGGGATGACCCCTGCCCTGGCTGCCCAGATCACCGATGAAGCTAGCGGCGCGCTGCGGATGGTCTTCCAGTTCGAGCATATGAGCCTGGATTCAGGCCCGGACGAAAGCTCGTCGCGCGGCTCGATGAAACCCTGGCGCCTGGTCGATTTGAAGCGAGTGATGACCCGCTGGCAGAAGGGGCTCGAAACCCAGGGTTGGAACAGCATCTATCTGTCGAACCACGACCAGCCGCGCTCGGTCTCACGCTTTGGCGATGACCAACGCTACTGGCGCGAGTCGGCCAAGTTGCTGGCGACGTTCACCCATACCTTGCAGGGCACGCCGTATATCTACCAGGGCGAAGAAATCGGCATGACCAACGTGGCTTTCAAGTCGATCAGCGACTACCGCGATATCGAGACGCTGAACAATTACCGCGAGATGACCACCGAGCGCGGCCTGAGCCCCGAGCAGGCCATGGCGATCACCCATGCCAAGAGCCGCGACAACGCCCGCACCCCACTGCAGTGGGACGACCGCCCGAACGCCGGCTTCACCAGTGGAACCCCGTGGATCCAGGTCAACCCGAACTACCCACAGATCAACGTCCAGGCCGCCCTCAGCGACCCGGATTCGATTTTCTACCATTACCAGAAGCTGATCCGCCTGCGCAAGGAACACCTGGGCCTGGTCTACGGCGCTTACGACCTGCTCACCCCCGAGCACGCCCAGATCTACGCCTATAACCGCACCTGGGAGGAGGAGCGCTACCTGGTGATCTTGAACTTCTCGTCCGAGACCCCGCTCTTTGAAGCTCCGGACGAGTTGGCGGTCGAAGGGGCCGTGCTGCTGATCAGCAATTACCCGGTCGAGGACGGGGATCAGCTGCGCCGGCTGAAGCTCAGGCCGTACGAAGCGCGAGTGTACCAACTCAAGTAGGTTTCTCAATGAAAAAATCGGCCAGGCCGATTTTTTCATTACTACCTGTTTTCCTGGGTACCTTCGTTAGGCCTTGACGATACAATCGACTGGGCAAACTGCTACGCACTGCGGGGCATCGAAGTGGCCTTCGCACTCAACGCACGTGTCTGCATTGATGACGTAAATCGTATCGCCTTCGCTGATCGATTCGGTCGGGCATTCCGGGACACAGGCGCCGCACGAAATGCACTCATCGGTAATTTTCATTGCCATCTCTTTTTTCTCCTGAGTACAGAATATTGTTTATTTTCCGACGATTATACCATTGTTGGGACGCTCCACGAGGGTGCTGATCTGAACCGGTGAAAAGCACATAATTTCAAAATTATGACTTAACAATTTCTGAATATGTGCTTGATATCCTTGTATCAGATCCAAACAGGATCTGACCTAACCGAATGGATAAAAAAAGGAGATCAGTATGAACAGTAAGAAGATCGTTACGATGGTTGTTTTAGGGGTTTTGGCCCTTGGCGTCGCTTTTGGTTCTGTGGCTTACCAGTCGGCCAGCGCGCAAACGAACACAACGCCCGATGCGCAGGTGAGTACGGATGCAGCTACCACAGCTTTACCGGCGAAAGATGGTCTGCGCGGCGTTGATGATGAGTACCTGGCTGAAGCGCTCGGGATCACTGTGGATGAGTTGAACGCAGCCTACCAGAAAGCTCAGGACACTGGCCTGGCGCAGGCTGTTGAGCAGGGCTTGATTACCCAGGCCCAGGCTGATCAGATTAAAGCCAGCGGCCGCGGCTTGAAATTTGGCGACCGGCGGGGTGGTTTGATCGACCTGAGCTCAATCGACTTCCAGGCTCTGCTGGCTGATGCCCTTGGCATTACTGTCGATGAGTTGAATGCCGCGCATCTCCAGGCCCAAAGCGCTCGCCTTGATCAGGCTGTGGCCGATGGCAAGCTGACCCAGGAGCAGGCTGATCTGATCAAAGGCCGCCAGGCGCTCTTTGCGGATGCTAATTTCCAGGCCTCGATGAAATCAGCCTTTGAATCATCCGTAGCCCAGGCTGTCACGGATGGGGTGATTACCCAGGCCCAGGCTGACCAGATCCTGGCTGAGAACAACGCTCGCGGTTCCGGAATGGACTTTCTCGGCGGGCACGGTTTCGGCGGCGGGCGTGGCGGTCATCGCCGGTAGGAGGACGCTCTGGACCTGAAGAGTAACATCGAGTCCGATTAACGGAGG
>JAYRWF010000340.1:0-2758 GCA_041918195.1 Anaerolineales bacterium | reverse complement strand
GGTTAATTTCATTCCAAAAATCCGGTTATTCAGTCCGAGGCCAGCCCAGGCGCCTGGGCGCGGTCCATCTTTTTCGCCAATAACGCGTTGAGTTGTTCTGAGCTGCCCAGCATGACGACGACATAAACCAGGACAAAGACTGGCAGGAGCGCCAGGCTGGTATTGGAAGCAACAAAGCCGAAGACCGGCGGCAGGAAGGTAGAGCCGATGTAAGCTGCGGCCATCTGGAAACCCATCACCAGTTGAGCGTCTGCCTTGCCAAAGCGCACGGGTGTTTCGTGCAGCATGCTGGGGAAGATCGGCGCACAACCAAGACCGATGAAGATAAACCCGAGCAGGGCGGAGATCACCGGTAACGGTAGGAACAGCAGGATGCCGCCAGCCAGGATCAACCCCTGACCAATGCGGATGAGCATCGTATTGTTGATTTTCAGCGTGATGAACCCGGCGATCAGGCGGCCAACGGTGATGCTGCCGTAATAAATAGAAACCCAGGCTGCCGCGTTGGCTGGATCCAACCCTCGAGCGCGCACCAGGTAACTGCTGCCCCACAATCCCACGGTGGTTTCGATCCCGCAATAAAACAGGAAGGCCAATAGCGCGGTTTTTACGCCGTGAATTTTCAGCGGGAAGAACACCCCGCGGGTGACCGGCTTATTCGCGTCCAGGTGGGGAGGTGTTTCACTGGTGCCCGGCGAGGCCTTAGACCAGAGTGGCAGGCTGAAAAACAACACTGCCACCAGGCCGAATTGGATAATCGAAACAATCAGGTACCCGCTGCGCCAGGATTGGTCGCGGGCGATCAATTGCGACAGGATTAGAGGGCCCGACAGTGCGCCGATCCCCCAGAAGCAGTGCAGCCAGCTCATGTGGCGGGCCTGGTAATGTTCGGCGACATAGCCATTCAAACCGGAATCAACTGCCCCGGCGCCTAAACCGAGCGGGACAGCCATGACAATAATCCATGCAAAGGAAGGCGCCAACGAAAATCCCAGCAGGGCGAACGCGGTCATCATCACGCTAATAAAGGTTACCTTGCCGGTGCCAAAGCGATGGATTACACGCCCGCTTAGCAGGCTGGAAACGATCGTGCCGCCAGAGATCACCATCGAAGCGATCCCGGCGAAGCTGAAAGGAACTTGAAAGCCTGGCTGCATGACCGGCCAGGAAACGCCCAATAACGAATCGGGCAGCCCGAGGCTGATGAAAGCGAAATATATCAAGATCAAAAAGAAGGTTGCCATTATTTTTCTATACCATCTGGACCAGGGAGAGTTGAGGTTCCAGGCGGTTCAGGGTTTCTGCAATTATTCCGGCCTGGTAATCTGTAGGAAAATCCTTTGACAGGTAGATTTGGGGAACAGAAGTTTGCGGTAATTGGGTGGAACAGATCTGCCGGATGACTTTGATTGATTCGTCGGTCAAGAAGCTCCCATGGAGTATCACCAGGTGCGGGTTCAACAGGCTGCACATGGCGATGACGGTTTTGGCAATCGCCGGGCAGAATTGCTCTGGGGATTGGTACAGCGCCGGGTTTAGCCAGTCGATGCCCAGGGGCAGGTTGCTGATCTCTCCAGCGTAATTGCTGGCGCCTTTATAGAGTTTGCCGTCCAGGCAAATCCCGGCGCCGGGCGCATACTTCTTGGGAAAGTAGGCATAGATAAGCGTCGTTTCCGGTTGGATTTCCTTGCGCTTGCAGTAGCCCACCGCGGCAGCATTGACATCGTTTTCAAGAACCACTGGCAGGTGAAATTTTTGAGAATAGACCCCGGATAGCTGCGCTCCAACCAGGGCCGGATAATCGAGCAGGATGATTTTCCCTGCCACTTCGAAGCCCGGCAATCCGAAACCGATCGCCCGGATAGAGGGTACTTCTTTTAAGGATGACTCGATCCACGGACCAAAAGAGTCAAGCTGGACGTCTTCTAACACCACATCCTGGGCTTTGATGACTTCGCCATTCAGGTTTGCCACCCGGATATGCAGCAGGTCTTGCCCGGCTTGTTCGTGAGTGAACAGGACCAAGACATGAGCGAAATTCTCATTAAATCGAAACTGGTGCGCTGGACGACCGCCGCTGGAGGGGGCCTGCTCCACTTCAAAGGCTTCCTTATCGTCCACAAGTTGCTGAATAATGGTCGCGACGGTCACCGTGCTCAACCCAGTTGCCTCGGCGATTTTTTGCTTGGTGGCCTGGCGCATAGCCCTCAGGGCTTTCCGTACCAGGTTGGTATTCAACTCTCGTATGATTAAAGCATTTCCGCTCAAACTCATCGATTGGAACCTTCGATATAACAAAATACTTATGAAAAGTAATTTATTAAGTGTCTGGATTTTACCGGCTTCGAAGAAAAGTGTCAAGGGAATGGGCAGGATTCCACCCGATACCAGGGGCCATGACTATTGGACCTTCCCCCTGGAGTGATCTCTCGGGATGGCGTTATGAACTTGGGTAGGCTGGAAAATCAAAGATCGCCGATGAGCTCTTTGGTCCAACCCCGAGTTATCGAGATGCTCATTTTAGGGGAAGCTGAATCGCGTTAATCGTTTCCAGAAGGGTCGGAAGGTATTCCTCAAACGACTGATGACTATGTTCATACCGCTCTAAAGCGCTTTCGACGGGTCGGATGAGCAGGAAACCCTCGTCTTCCAGTTGATTGATCATCTGCGTACGCAGCGATTCATCATGGAGCATTCGCAGCCCAATCGAACGGATCAGGGTTTCTTCAATTGCACTGGCCCAGGAAGCGTAACTGGC
>JAYRWF010000339.1:0-1875 GCA_041918195.1 Anaerolineales bacterium | reverse complement strand
TCGGGTGTCAGCGCCTAGCGCGAAAACGCCGGCAGCTCCGGTTGACCGCAAGAAGGTCGGTGGCTGCCTGCTGCGCCTGGCCTTGACGGGTTTGATGGTCGGGACGATCTTGCTCCTGGCCGCTTTGACGTATGGTTTTTACCAGTATTACCAGATTTCCCGCCAGTTGCCGCCTATCGGCGACCTGGATCAAAAAGCTGCCCAGTTTGAGACCACCCGCATCCTCGATCGCAACGGCGACGTGCTGTATGAAATTCTCGACCCGAACGCCGGGCGGCGAACCTACGTCCCAATCGAAAAAATCTCGCCCTACCTGGTCGCAGCGACGATCGCCACGGAAGATCAAGGCTTTTACAGCCACCCAGGGGTGGATTTTTGGGCGATCGGCCGGGCATTTGTGCAGAACTACCAGGCGGGTGGGGTCGCTTCTGGTGCTTCGACTATCACCCAACAACTGGCCCGAGCGCTGCTTTTTTCGCCCGAAGAACGCAATGAGCAATCTTACTTGCGCAAGATTCGTGAGGCCATCCTGGCCACCGAAATCACCCGTCGCTATTCCAAAGACGACATTCTGGAGCTTTACCTGAATGAGATTTATTTTGGCAATCTGGCTTATGGCATCCAGGCGGCAGCCGAGACCTATTTCAATACCTCGGCCGAGAAGCTGACTTTTGCCCAGGCAGCTTTCCTGGCCGGGCTGCCCCAGTCGCCTTCGGTCTACGATATTTACACCAACCCCGAAGCCGTTTATGCCCGACTGGAGGATGTGCTGACTTTGATGTACCAGGCTAGCCAGGAACAGGGCTGCATTTACGTGAGTAACTCACCGCAGCGAGTCTGTGTTGATCCCTTGATGGTGATTGAGGCGGCCAATGAAATAAAAGCCACCCAATTCGAGAAGCGGGCGATCCAGATGCGCTATCCGCATTGGGTGACCTACATTCGAACCTTACTTGAAGAGCAGTACGATCCCCAAACGATCTACCGTTCGGGTTTCCAGGTTTACACCACGCTTGATCCTGAGTTGCAAGATGCGGCCCAGGCGATGGTGAAAGCTCAGGTTGATTCCATGGCGGATCAGAACGCTACCAACGGCGCTCTGGTCGCAATCAAACCTTCTACGGGCGAAATCCTTGCCCTGGTTGGGTCGGCTGATTTCTACAATGAGGAAATCGATGGCCAGGTCAACATGGCGATCAGTCCGCGCCAGCCTGGCTCTTCGATCAAACCGCTCACCTACGTTGCGGCTTTTGAAAAAGGCTGGACGCCATCCACCCTGCTCTGGGATGTCCCCTCCGAGTTCACTCCCTCCGGACTACCGGATGATCCGAGTCCGCTCTACGAGCCGCTCAATTATGACGGCCAGTTCCACGGCCCGGTCACCGTACGCAGCGCCCTGGCCAATTCGTTCAATATTCCGGCTGTCAAAGCGCTTGAATTTGTCGGGATCTATGACAATCCGAATACCCCGCAACCAGATGGGTTTATCAATTTCGCTCGCCGGCTGGGTATTACCACCCTGACTCAAGAAGGCGATTATGGCCTTTCGCTCACCCTGGGCGGTGGCGACGTTACCTTGCTTGAGTTGACTGGCGCTTACAGCGTCTTTGCAAACAATGGGCGAAGAGTCCCGCCGGTGGCGATCACCAAAATTACCGATTTCAACGGCAATACAGTGTTCGAATTCCAGCAGCCGCAAGGTGAGCAGGTGATCCGTAGCGAGCACGCTTACTTGATTTCTTCAATCCTTTCAGACGAAGAAGCCCGCCGTCGGATGTTTGGGCGTAATTCGGCCCTCAGGCTGCCCTTTGACGCGGCTGCCAAGACTGGCACAACTAACGATTACCGCGATAACTGGACGATGGGTTATACCCC
>JAYRWF010000338.1:0-3357 GCA_041918195.1 Anaerolineales bacterium | reverse complement strand
TTACCGTCTGCTTGAAAGACCGCACTACCAGTTACCTGCAATGTGTGACCCCGCGCAAGGGTTCCTGACCCTGCTGGTCTAAGCCGCGATCCGTATGTTCTGAAGACAGGTTGTGGGCGGCCAGACTGCCCACAACCTGCCTTTAAAGAGGCAGGAAATTAGGGAGTTTCATATTGAATAACCATATCTTGATCACCACCTCGCACCTGGTTAAACGCTATGGGGAAAACCTGGCGGTGAATGACGTCAGTTTCGAAGTGAAGGCCGGGGAAGTGTTTGGTTTCCTGGGCCCGAATGGCGCTGGAAAAACCACGACCATCCGGATGATCGTTGGCCTGCTTCAACCGAGCGCTGGATCGGTCAAAATTGCTGATTTCGATGTCCAGTCTCAACCATTGCTGGCTAAGTCGCTGGTTGGGTATGTGCCGGATACGCCCAATTTGTATCCCAAGCTTTCCGGTCGCGAACTGCTCCACTTTGTCGGGGATCTGTATGAGCTCGATCGCAAGCGGGTGGACCAACGCGCGGAAGAACTGCTCCATTTGTTTGAGCTGTCCAAGGCCGCTGATGACCCACTGGACTCGTACAGTCATGGCATGCAGCAGAAAGCCGCTCTGGCCTGTGCGCTGATTCACGACCCGAAAGTGCTCGTGCTGGATGAACCGACGGTTGGCCTGGATCCACGTTCCGCCCGGCTGATAAAGGACATGCTCCGCCAGATGGCCGAACGCGGGGCGGCAGTCTTCCTTTCAACGCACATCCTGGAAATTGCCGAGCGAATGTGCGATCGGATTGGGATTATTAACAAAGGCGAGCTGATCGCGATCGGCAGCATGGACGAGCTGCGCGCGATGGGCCAGGGCCAGACCAGCCTGGAGGATATTTTCTTGAACCTGACCGGCGGCGCGGAATACGCCGAAATTGCCGAAGTGCTCAAATGACCACTTTGACTGCTGCTTCTTTCCCTCGCTTGTGGCCAGCGGTCTGGAAGCTGCTCCGGCTGCGTTGGGTGATTGTGCTCAGCCAGTTCCGCCGGGCCAGCCTGCGCAGGAAAATCGGCCAGGGGGTGTTGGCAGCGATCATCCTGGGCGCGCTGGGTGGCGCATTTGCCCTGAGCTGGTTTCTGCTACGCTTTTTACAATCGCCGGAGCTGGCCGCCGTGCTGGGTGATCCGAGCGCCTTTTTGGCCAGCATCCCGGTCCTGGTGGTCTCGGCGGTTGGAGGGGTGACCCTGATCTCGAGCTTTGGCGTGTTGCTGCAGGCGCTCTACCTGGCAGGCGATATGGATTTCCTGCTCAGCAAGCCGGTGCCGATCCGGGCAATCTTTGTCGCCAAGCTGATCCAGGCGATCCTACCCAACTTCAGCCTGGTGCTTTTATTTGGCCTGCCGGTCTTGTTTGGCCTGGGTGCTTCAGCCGGCTACAATTTCCTGTATTACCCGCTGGTCCTGCTGGTTTTGATCTTGCTCGGTCTGGCGGCAGCCGGCCTGGCCAGTTTGCTGGTGATGTTTGTTGTGCGCCTGGTGCCAGCCCGGCGGGTAGCAGAAATTCTGGGCTTTTTCGCAGCGATTTTCTCGATGATCTGCTCGCAATCCGGGCAGTTTGCCAACTTCGGCGAAACCTCTCCTGAACAAGCCGCCCAAGCGATTGAAATGATCAGGCGGTTTGATACCGCCTGGTCGCCGCTGGCCTGGGCCGGGCGTGGCCTGGTCGATATTGGCCAGGGCAACTGGCTAAGCGGGGGATGGCTTGTGCTCTTGACGCTCGGCCTGGCGGGTGGGATTTTTGCCGTTTGCCTGGTGACCGCCGAGCGGTTGTATTTCACCGGTTGGGCCAGCGTCCAGGTCAGCTTTCGAAAGAAGAAACCAGCCCCGGCGATTCGCCGGGAAAGTGGGATGCGCTGGCCTTTTTCAAGCTGGATTGCCCGGGTGGTGCCCCAATCGGTGCGCGGGATTCTGTCCAAGGATTTTCGCATGTTGCGCCGCGACCTGCGCAATATGTCACAGCTGGTCACACCGTTGATTTTTGGCGTCTTGTATGGCTTTTTGCTGATCCGCAGCGGCGGCGAGCCGCCTGCCGGGCGGGGTGAAGCGCCGGATGCTTTCATGTCGGCGTTAAGCGGATTGATGGCCTATGGCAACGTGGCGATTGCTTTGTTTGTGAGCTGGTCGATGCTTTCCCGCCTGGCGATGATGGGCTTTTCCCAGGAGGGGCGACAATACTGGCTACTGAAGACCGCCCCGATCAGCCCAAACCGCCTGCTGGCAGCCAAGTACCTGGTGGCAGTGCTGCCCACCCTGGCGTTGGGCGGGGTCTTCTTGCTGGGGATTTCTCTCCTGCAGCAAACGAGCGGTTTTGGGTTGTTATTCAGCTTCCTGGTATTGGTGTTGGTGGTGCTCGGCCTGGCGGGGTTAAGCCTGGCTTTTGGCGTGCTGAGCGCCAATTTCGACTGGGAAGACCCGCGCCGGATCTCACAGGGCGGTATGGGCTGCCTGGGTTCGTTGGCGGGGGCTTTATTTTTGTTGCTCAGCCTGGTGTTGTTCTTTGGCCCGATGTTGTTGGCTAGTTCGTTGGGCGTTTCGCAGTTGCTCGGGCAGTGGGTCGGGCTGGGACTGGGCGGATTATTTTGCCTGGCTGGCGCCTTTATTCCACTTCGGCTGGTTCGAGAGCGCGTCCCGCGGCTTGACGAAGCGTGAACCGAGCCAGGCTGGATGGATTCTGAATTAACTATAAACCTTTAACACATGGAGCGAAGATTAATGAAACCAAATACCATTTACATCACCCAGGTAGATCTCGAGAAAATCCGCGACTTGATCAGGGAGGCGCAAAATGCCGGCTATCGCGGTAGCGCGTATATCCAGGCTTTGAAAGAAGAGTTGGATCGGGCTGAGATCGTCAATCCACAGGATGTGCCGCCCGATGTGATTACCATGAATACCAGGGCCGTCTTGCTGGATACTGAGACCAGCGAGCTGATGGAGTTCACCCTGGTCTTTCCAGCTGATGCCGATGTGGCCCAGGGGAAAATTTCGATCCTGGCGCCGGTTGGCACCGGTATGCTGGGCTATCGGGTTGGCGATGTATTTGAGTGGAATACGCCGGGCGGCAAGCGAAAGCTGCGCGTGGAAAAAATCCTCGAGCAGCCCGAGGCCTCTGGGAATTACGATTAATCGAGAGCTGACCTGGAAGTGAACCACGTGGATAAAAACCGGCCAGGCCGATTTTTATCCACGTTTTTATTTATCGGATCTCCGCCAGGCGCTCTTTCAAGGTCTGGGCCGAGTACTGGAAGGCGGATAACTCTGAATCGCTCAACGGCAAGTTGAGCACCTCTTCGACGCCCCGGCGGCCCACG
>JAYRWF010000337.1:0-7076 GCA_041918195.1 Anaerolineales bacterium | reverse complement strand
CCCAGCCCCAATCGCGGCGGGCATCGTGATCGTTCAACCCGGCTGGCCAGCTATCCACAATGCCATTGCGCTTCAAATCAGGCTTGAAATCAATCTGTGCGCCTGGAAAAGCCTGGCAAACGCGCTCTTTAAACTCGGCCGCCGTCAGGCTGAAACTGGTTACGTTATACACCCGGCGTGTCAACCGCTCGGCCGGGGCCTCGGCCAGCTTGAGCAGGGCGGTAACCGCATCCGGCATCGCCATGAAGGGAATGATCGAGTCCTCGCGCACGAAACAGGCATACGGCAATTCCTGGGCGGCGGCGTGCAGCATTTCTGGTCCATAGTCGCTGGTGCCTCCACTGGGCACGGTGAAAGCGCTGATCAGACCGGGGAAGCGCACACTGCGGAAATCAAGCATCACCGGCTTCTCGGCCGCAAGCTGGCGGAAATGCCGGCTGTAGTAGGTGCCAAGCAGCTCACAATACAGTTTGTTGCAGCCGTACATGGTTACCGGGTAGTTCCATTCCCATTCCCGCACCTGCGGGAAGCGCGCCTTGGTTTCCAGGTCTGGCATGCCATAAGCGGCGATCGAGCTGGGGAAGATGAACAGCACCGGGTCGCCGCGCCATTGGGACTGCTCGGAGGCCAGCTTGAGCAGCCCCAGCGTGCCCTCGACATTCACCTTATGCGCGGCTTCGGGGGTAAATTCCGCCCGGGTGGAGAGCAACGCCGCCAGGTGGTAGATAATGGTGATTTCATACTCGCTAACCAGCCGCGCCAGCAGCGCCTGGTCCAATAAATCTCCGCTGACCTGGGTCACCAGGCTGGCATTTTCTGGCGGCAGTGGCCGGATATCCAGCGTGATAATTTCGTGCGTGCCCCTGGCTGCCAGGCTTTTGATCAGCGCATCGCCAATCTCGCCCGCTGCTCCGGTGATCAAAATTCCTTTTTTGCGCATATCATCTCCTTGGTGAATGCAATGACGCCGGAAAATCGTCCGGCCTGGTCTCGGTCGCGAACAACGGCATCGCCGCGGTCTGATTAATTTTACTTCAGCTTGACCAAACCGTTTCAAAACTATAGTAAACTTTAGTCATGAAACGCCTCTCCTGGCTTGCTGGCGTGGGGCTGATTGGCCTGGGTTTGCTGCTCCTGGCCGGCTGCCTGCCGCTTTCCGTCCCGCCGCCCCTGCCGACGGATACGCCACTGCCGCCCACCGAGACCCCCACCCCGACCATCGTCTGGTTCCCGCCCACCCCCACGGTCACCCCACTGCCGACCGCCACTCAGCCGATCACCCCGACCTTGGACGCTCGACCGATGTATGGCGCGCTGATCCTGGAAGACAATTTCAGCGATGAAACCACCTGGAGCACCGGCCGGATGGGTTCTGGCAACATTGCCTTCGGTCTAAATGAGCTCACCCTGGCAGTCAATCGTCCGGATGGTTACCTGTACAGCCTGCTGCAATCCGGCAGCCTGGCCGACTACTACCTGGAGATCACCGCCAGCCCGACAATCTGCCGGGGCAGCGACGAATACGGCCTGCTGTTGAGAGTCACCCCCTACCTGGATTTCTACCGCTTTTCGCTCACTTGCGATGGGCAAACCCGCCTGGACCGGATCTACCAGGGCAAGCCTTCGTCACCCCAGGCCTTGACTCCCAGCGGCGCCGCGCCGCGCGGCGCGCCAAGCTCCTCCCGCCTGGCAGTCCAGGCAGACGGAAAAACACTTTCTTTTTACATTAATGGCGCTTTCCAGTTCACAATCCGCGATGCCTACCTGCCCAAAGGTGGCATCGGCGTCTTCGTCCGCGCCGGCGGCTCTGATGCAGTAACTGTCAACTTCTCCGACCTGAAAATTTACCAGCTCAATTCGCCTTAACCTACTGCAGGTAAATCAGGATCTTGGTCGCCTCGGTCCACTTCCCATCCTTCCAGGCCCGCACCCACACTTCAACGCTGCCAGGCAAGAGCAAGCTGTGCGCTGTACTGCCAACCGGAATGGTATATTGCTCCCCAGACAGGCTTCCCTCGTCGCGGTAATTTTCCCACACCAGGCTTCCGCGCTGGAAAAAATCCCACAGGAAGCCTTGCGCGCCCGCCAGCGGCTCAGCCTCGAAAAGCCAATCGCTGGCATATGCCAGGATCTCCCCATTCAGCGGTTGGACCAGACGCGGCTTCTGATCCGGCTGGTAACCGCCCTGTACCAGCGGCAAGTGAACCTTGACCTGCGGGATGTCATACAGGCTGCGCAACCCATCAATGAAGCGGTTGAAATCGACCATTGCCTCCCACCAGTTACGTAGCCCCAGGCCGTCTTTGCTCAGGCCGTTGTTGTAACCTGGAAGGTTCTGCATAAACCACTTGTAGAAGCCGGTATCGCTGCAGCCCCACTGGGTGCAATTGGCCAGGACATAGGTCGTCTGGTTGTCATCCGGGTGCCAGGTCTCACAGTTATTTTCCTGGTAGGCAAGCGAAGTGTAATCGTAAGCCGCCAGGGTATTCGGCGGTGAATGGGTGTTCCCACACGAAGCCTGGTAGCCGGGCAAGCTGGCGCGGTTGCCGTAAACCGAAAAATCATCCCAAAACAAGCTGCCAGCCACATTGGTCTCGTTCGCCGGGTAACCCTGGTTTTCGGCAAAGAAGAGCACATTTTCGATTTGGTGCAGCCGGTTGTGGATCGTGTTTCCGATTGCAAGCGCGCCGCCAGGCTGGTAGGTGAAGTTATACAGTACATAGGAGTTCATGCAACGCGGCAGGCGGAATTCTTCAGGCAGGGATTCTTCCTTCGGATAGGCATTACTGACATCCCCATACCGGCTGGACATCCTTGACTCGTCCGGAGCAATCACCGTAGAGTGATAACCATAAATCCAGATTTCCTTGCCCCCATGCAGGTCAACATAACTGCAGATATCAACCTCGGATAGGATTTTATGGTAGTTCGGTCGATAGGCTGTCAGGTCGAGCTTATAACCGCGCGGCATAGGCTCGAAATATTCTAGTTTCTGATACGTGAAATAGGCCAGGTACTGGGGGGCAGCCAGGTCCTTGTAGCCATGGTAGCGGCTGGCATCATTAATCAGCGCCTGGCCAGCATCAACCATCGCCTGAGTGGCGCTCTGCATATCGGCAATCAGCACGTTCGTCCAGCCGGTTTCAATTGGATCCAGGTAAGCCGGCGCGGCCGGGTCAGGTGGGTAGTAAGCCAGGACCAGAACCGGGACCTGCACCGGCAAACCTGGCGCGGATACTGCCAGGCCGGTGGGCAAGCTCACAACAAGAATCAAGATAAGAATCAAGAGGGTCTTCATGGTACAACCCGGCCCAGGGAGAACCGGCAGGCGGCGGAACAACAAAAAGCCCTGGCGCTTCGATTTGATTATCGCGCCAGGGCCTGGATTGTCAACGCTTCATCAGCTTGCCAGGCTGCTTCTTTCCGGCATCTTGCGCTTACGGTAATCATCATAATCGTTCACCAGCCGGTCATACTCGCCATCCATCAACGGCGAAGAAATCATGAAATCGGCCGAAGCCCGGTTGCATGCGATCGGAATATTCCACACCACCGCCATCCGCAAAAGCGCCTTGACATCCGGATCGTGCGGTTGGGGCTCGAGCGGGTCCCAGAAAAAGATCAGGAAATCAATTGTGTTATCGACGATTTTAGCGCCGATTTGCTGGTCGCCGCCCAGTGGACCGCTTTGCAGCTTGGTGATCGGAAAATCGAGCTCGCGCTCCAGGATCTCGCCAGTGGTACCGGTGGCAAAAACTTCATGGTGCGCCAGCAAGTCACGGTTGAATTTCGCCCATTCGACCAGGTCACGCTTTTTATTATCGTGCGCCACCAGGGCGATTTTCTTGTCAGGTTCCATAGTTATTTTTTTGTAGTTCATTCGATTCCCTATTGGTTGATTTCGTTTAGAATTTTCAGGCAGATGCGCTGCGAAGCGGCAGGTGAGAGATTCAAGGTCGCAAGTTGTTCTGCATTCGCCCAGGTAAAAACATACTGGTTGTCTGGCGAAATGCGGGTAACCTCCGGACCGCCCAGGACCGGATCGCCTACTGGAACTCGGGTTAAGAAATAATGCTCCTCCGTGCTTGAGTCGTGACGAACGTATACCAATTGCAGGCCAATCGCCTCGAAGCCCGTTTCTTCTTCCACTTCCCGCCGGCAAGCCTCCTCAAAACTCTCATCGAGCTCGACCCCGCCGCCAGGCAGGATGTAATAATCCCGGCCTGGTTTCTGGCGCCGGATCAGGAGCAGTGCCCCATCCCGAATAATCAGCGCGGCAGCACGTTTTCTCATCAGCACATTCCTCCAGGTATTCCGGTTAGTCCGGGTTGTTCGCCTGGAGCTGGGAAACCGACAGCCGGATCAGATCTTCCAGCACTTCCAGGTTGATATCGCTCAGTTTGTTGACGTACAGGCAAGCCTTGCCAGTCTTGTACTTACCAAGCCGGGCCAGTAGCGCCTCCGCTTGCTCAAACCCAGACATCAAATACAGGGTCAGGTTCTGCTTGCGCGGCGAAAATCCGGTCAGAAACCATTCTCCCTCCCGCCCGCTGGCATAACGGTACTTGTAGCGGCCAAAGCCGATCAGGCTATCGCCCCACAGGACCGGCTCGGCAGCAGTAATTTTCCGCATCAGATCCAGGATAACCTGGCTGTCCTGGCGTTTCTGAGGCACATCCAGCGCGTCAATCAATGCCTGGGCGCTCTTCTCAGTGGGTTGGGTTTTGAGCGTGGTCTTCGCCATCGTATCTCCTCTGAATTACTGGTTAATCTTAACATAAAAGCCTGTTGCCCGGCAGCCGGCTTAACCAACTCCCTGAACAGATCAGCCAAGCAGTGTTAAAATTATAAGATATAGTTTATCAAGAAAAGCAAATTGCATTGGAGAAATTAGCATGCCACCCACTTCTTCTCAATCCACCCAGACCGCCCTGTTGGGCGGGGGCTGTTTTTGGTGCCTGGAAGCCATCTTTACTGAGCTGCAAGGCGTCCAGCAGGTCGTCTCTGGCTACGCCGGCGGTCACATCCCCAATCCGTCCTATAAAATGGTTTGCACCGGCGCTACCGGTCATGCCGAAGTCGTCCAGATCAGCTTCGATCCGGACGTCATTTCATATCGCGACCTGCTGCGAGTGTTCTTCTCTACCCACGACCCGACTACGCTGAACCGCCAGGGCGCTGACGTCGGCACGCAGTATCGATCCGCCATATTCTGGACAGATGCAGAACAACTGCGCATCGCCCAGGAAGTCATCGCCGAAATCGAAGCCGCTGGCATCTGGCCAAACCCGATCGTTACCGAACTGGCTCCGGCTGGCGCCTTCTACCCGGCTGAAGATTACCACCAGGAGTATTACAGCAATAACAGCTCTCAGCCCTACTGCCAGTTTGTCATCGCCCCAAAATTGGCCAAGTTCCGCAAAGAACATCTCAATCGTCTGAGAAAACCGGCCTGAAATATCCCTGGCCCCGCTATACACCCGGTTGGAAAAGCACCAATCGGGTGTATACTTGTTTTTGCTTAAATTTTACTCATCTCGTAAAACAAAATGATCACCACTGAAAATCTGACCAAAAAATTCAAAACTACCCTGGCGGTTGATGGCCTGACGCTCCAGGTTCGTGAAGGCGAAGTCTTTGGCTTTCTTGGGCCAAATGGGGCCGGCAAGACAACCACTGTCCGGATGCTGAGCGCCCTGATCAAGCCGACCAAAGGCCAGGCCACAGTGAACGGCTTCAGCCTGGGAAAACAGAATAAATCCATCCGCCAAAATGTCGGCATCCTGACCGAAAACCCTGGCATGTACGACAATCTCAGCGCCGAGTATAACTTGCAGATCTACGCCAGCCTGTACGAAGTCAAAGACGTCAACGGCCAGGTTGAAAAGTACCTGCGCATGCTCGGGCTGTGGGAGCGGCGCAAGGATGAGACCGGGACCTTTTCCAAAGGCATGAAACAAAAGCTGGCCATCGCTCGCTCCTTGCTCCACGAGCCGCGCATTCTTTTCCTGGACGAGCCGACCGCTGCCCTTGACCCCGAGGCTTCCCACATGGTGCGCGAGTTTATCCAGGATCTCCGCAAGCAGGGCCGGACAATTTTCCTCACCACCCACAACCTGGATGAGGCGGACCGGTTGTGTGACCGGATTGGCGTCTTCAAAACTCGCCTGTTGGTCGTCGATTCGCCTGAAAACCTGCGCACCCAGTTGTTCGGCCGGAAAGTCGTCATCCACCTGCGCCAGGCCGATTCCCAACTGGAGCGCCTGGTGAATGAATTGCCGCAGGTGCGCGAGGTGCGCCTGTTGGACAACAAGCTGGTAGTCAACCTGGAAGACCCCGAACGTGACAATCCAGAGATTATCCGCGCCCTGGTTGGGGCCGGGGCCGAGATCCAGTTTGTCGGCGAGCTGCGCCGCTCGCTCGAAGATGTCTATTTGCAATTGATCAAAACCGCTTAAAAGCTTATGCAGAAAATAAAAACCATTGTCTTCAAAGAATGGGCAGAGGTCTTCAAAAACCGCATGGTGATTTTCTCGGTGCTGTTTATGCCTTTGCTGTTCACCGCCCTGCCGCTGATTATCTTGTTCCTGACCAGCCAGGCCGGGTTAAGTGATGTATCGACTGACATGCCGGCCCAATTTGGCCAGATGTGCCCGCCTTCGCTGACCACCGGGGAGTGCTTTCAAGTTTACATCGCCAGCCAGTTCACTCTGTTGTTCTTGATGATGCCCTTGATCATCCCGGTCAATATCGCCGCTTACTCAATCGTCGGCGAAAAGACCACCCACAGCCTCGAGCCGCTCCTGGCAACACCGATCACCACTGCCGAGTTGTTGACCGGCAAAAACCTGGCCGCATTACTGCCCGCCCTGGCAGCCACCTGGGCCGGCTTCCTGATTTACAGCCTGGGCGTGATCCTGATCAGCTCAACGAAAATCGCCGCCGCCCTTCTCAGCCCAATCTGGCTGGTAGCCATCTTCGTTCTTGGTCCCTTGCTGGCCTTGTTGTCAGTTAATTTCAGCCTGATGATCTCCTCGCGAGTCAATGACCCGCGCGCTGCGGAACAAATCTCTTCT
>JAYRWF010000336.1:0-2723 GCA_041918195.1 Anaerolineales bacterium | reverse complement strand
TGATCCATTCGGTATGTCCCTCCAGGATCTGCCGGCATTCACCCTTTTCAAGCTCCCAAACCCGAAGGGTTGTGTCGGTACTGCCCGAGACGACCGTTCGCCCATTCGGGGTGATCGCCAGGCTCTTCACACCTTCGGTATGCCCCTGCAGGGTATGAAGGAGCATACCGCTTTCCAGTTCCCAAACCCGCAGGTATGCGTCTTCACACCCGGCGATCAGCTTCTTCCCATCTGGGCTGATCGCAAGGGCATTCACGCTTCCCGCATCTCCCTGCAGGGTGCGCAGGCAGGCGCCGCTCGCTATGTCCCAGGCCCGCAGCGTTCGATCCCAACTGCCAGAAACGGCTCTCCGCCCATCCGGACCGATGGCAAAAGCCGTCACATTCTTGGTATGCCCGGTTAGCGTGTGGATGGTATGAGCCGTCAGCAAACCGCGCGCCTGGCCAACTTTCCGGCCCAGCCTTTGAGAAAGGTCGAGCAGGGAAGAATCCCGTTCAAATCCTGGGGTGCGCAAAGCCCGGTGGATGATTTCGACCGCCTGGCGCAACCGGCCGTCTTGGAGCGCTGTCTCTGCGATTTGTAAGTCTTGCTGGATCCTGCGAGCGACCACCTGCATATCGTGCGCGGCTTGCGGGCGGTTGATGACCCATTCCGGCGCTAACCAGGGCCCCTCGGGCAATTCCAGGATGTCCAATGTCCAATCTGAGCTGATCGAGACAAGCGCACCCCAATCCGTTGGTATCGCAAATCTCCGTGACTGCCCCTCAAAGCTGTGCAGGCATCTACCATTCTCCAGGTCCCACACACGCACGGTTTCATCGCGACTGCCAGCAACTAACCTGCGCCCATCGGGAGCAATCCACAACTGATCGCCTGCAAAAGCGGATACATCCAGCGAGCGCAGGGATCGGCCGCTTTCCAGGTCCCAAATGCGAATTGTTTCATCTTCACTGCCAGAAAATACCTGGCGTCCGTCTGGTGTGAGGACGAGCGCCCTTACGGAACCGGTATGACCTTCCAGCAGGCCCAGGCAACCTCCGCTTTCCAGGTCCCAGATGCGGATCGTCTTATCCCAGCTGCCCGAGACAACCCGCCGCCCGTCGGGAGTGATTGCCAGGCAGAACACAGCCAGCGTATGTCCTTCCAGCGAACGGGGAGGTCCCCCGCTCACCAGGTCCCAAATCCGAATTGCCCGAGCGCCACTCGATGTGCCACTGTTCGAGATGGCCCGGCGACCATCCGGGGTGATCGCCAGGGCGGTAATCGAACCTTTCCCACCATCCAGGATACGCAGGCATTTCCCGCTCTCCAGCTCCCAGACCCTCAGGGTCGAGTCCTGGCCGCTGAAGATATCCTTCGCGCCTGAGACAACCCAGCGACCATCTGGCGTAATCGCGATCGCGCCGATGCTGTCGGTATGGCCTTCCAGGGTATGCAGGCATTTACCGCTTGAGAGTTCCCAGACCCGCAAAGTTTTGTCTGGACTGCCAGAGACAACTTTGCGCCCATCCGGGGTGATCGCAATCCGCGTGACCATGGCTTTGTGCCCCTCTAGCAAATGCAGCAGCCTGCCGCTCTTCAGGTCCCAGACCCGCAAGGTCTTGTCTTGACCTGCAGAGATGATCGTTCTCCCATCCGGGGTGATCGCCAGCGCCTCCACAAATTTGGTGTGTCCAGCCAGTTTACGCAGGCAGCCAAAGGATTGGATATTTGCCAGCTTTTTGAGGGCTCCCTCCACCAGGGGATTACCCGGAGATAATCGCAGCGCTGCTTCGAATGCTTGCCTGCCTTTCGCTCCATCTCGGCGCTGTTTATGAGCCAAGCCGGATAAATAACTGGGCATCCAGGAATCGGGCAGGATCCTGCGCACCGCTTCAAGTTGCTGAACCAGGGCCAGATCGGTCTGCTGCCCAGCCTGCCAGCGCCACAGGCCCAGGTTATAGGTCGCCTCGGGATGGTGCGGATCGATCTTCAACCCTTCTTGCCAGGCTATCACAGCTTCATCTTCTCTGCCCAGGTCGAGCATGCTCAGCGCTTTGTTGTTCAGGCTATCCGCCCGCAGCCTGGCAGCCTCGGGCCGCTTCCTGGGGTAAGCCTCCCCGGTCGCTTGCTGGTAGAGATCGGCCAACCGTTCGGCGATGGTGAGCATATCTTGCGGGCGCGCCTGCGGGTCATTCTGAAAGCACTCCCGCAGCAGCTCGGCCAGTTTTTCCGGCATATTGGGGATGCCAGCCAGCTCTGTGCCCAGCTCCAGGTAATCATCCAGTACGCTGGCAGCCGCCACCCCGCTAAACCAGGTCACCTCGCCGGTGAACATCTCCAGGACTGACACCGCCCAGCTCCACAGGTCCGTCTTCAACGTCAATCGTTTCCCGGCCGACTGTTCCGGCGACATATACGCTTGGGTCCCGCCCAGCGCGCTCACCGACCCATCACTTGCCCCGGGGGATTGGGTTTGTAGCCCGGGGCGTGGGCGGGCCTGGGCCAGGCCAAAATCGGCCACCTTGGCGGTCCCATCCGCCGCCATCAAAACATTATCCGGCTTGACATCCTGGTGTACTAACCCGCATTCATGGGCATAGGCTAACCCCCAGGCGAATTGAATCGCGCAATCCAGGATCCGCTCCAGGGCCTTGGCCGACCCGCCTTCATACAACCGGCCCGAGCGAATCCACCCCCTCAGGCTGCCGCCTTCGGCCAATTCCGCAAAAGTATGCGGAAAG
>JAYRWF010000335.1:0-3615 GCA_041918195.1 Anaerolineales bacterium | reverse complement strand
GGGGTTAGTCTGATCCATAAATTGCGAGAGCTGGCTCGAGCCAAAGAACTCGCGCAGGGCAGCCACAACCGGCCGGATATTAATCAGGGTAATTGGAGTGAGCTGGTCCTGGTCACGGATCGACATACGCTCTTTGATCACCCGCTCCATCCGGCGTAAACCAATGCGCAGTTTGTTCTGGATCAATTCGCCGACCGTCTTAGCCCGTCGGTTGCCCAGGTGATCGATATCGTCAGCCATTTCAACGCCGTTATTGATCTTGATCATCCGCTGCACCAGGTGGACCACATCCCACTTGGTCACCGTACGGTGCACAATCGGCACTTTTCCATGCAGGTCGAGCTTCTGGTTCAGCTTGTACCGTCCGACTCGCTCCAGATCATAATGGCGCTGGTCAAACAGTTGTTCTTCCAGGAATTCACGCGCATTTTCTAATGTAGCCGGATCTCCTGGGCGCATGCGCTTGAAGAACTCCAGCAAAGCAGCTTCGGCAATCGTCTGCCCATGGGAGGTATCCCACTCCGGCTCCTGGAATAGGGTCGAAGGAATATACATCCGGTCGGGATTGTTATCCACCGCATTGAACAACTCAAGCAGTTCTTCATCACTGCCAGTATTCAGCGGGCTATCGGTCATACCATCTTTAACCGCCGCCAGCGCGCGCAAGAAAATCGTAATCGGAACCGTGCGCTTGCGGTTGAAGCGCAGGGTGATGTAGTCGCTCTTACGGGTTTCAAATTCCATCCATGCGCCACGATCCGGGATCAACTTGGCCATCGCCAGCGGCCGGCCAGTCGAGCGGTCATAAGGCGCTTCAAAGTAGACGCCCGGCGAGCGGATCAACTGCGAAACCACCACGCGCTCGGTGCCATTGATAATAAAGGTGCCTTTCTCGGTCATCTGAGGAAAATCGCCGAGGAAGATATCTTGCGTGATCGGAGCGGGAACCTCTGGGCCAGACAGCCGCACCTTGACATATAGTGGGCAAGCGTAAGTCAAATCACGCTCGACGCATTCATCGATACTGTGCTTCGGGTCGCCAAACCAGTAGGTCAGCCCCCAGTCTTTCTCTTCGGGATTGTAGCTGGGAAAATACAGCTTCATCCCCTTGTTGTACGACTCGATCGGCGAAATCTCATTGAACAGATCGGCCAGGCCATCGGTTTTTAACCGCTCGAAGGACTCAAGCTGGACCTCGATCAAATCGGGCAAGGGCAGCTTGACATCGATCCGCGCGTACGACTTACTCG
Organism: Anaerolineales bacterium; assembly: GCA_041918195.1. Taxonomy (GTDB): domain Bacteria; phylum Chloroflexota; class Anaerolineae; order Anaerolineales; family UBA4823; genus CAZAGA01. Next base: position 2,365 of record JAYRWF010000335.1, on the reverse strand, counting down.
GCAAGTTTTTTGCCATACGTCATCTCCTGAGCTCTGAATAAAATCTTATGGCAGACAAGCGAAAAGCGCAAAACGTTTCCGGACGCGCCTCCAGCACGTTTTACGCAAAAGATCCCAGAACTTGATATCCATTTCTTGGACGCTACAAGTCCAATCGCAAATATAGACGAAACTAAATTATACTAGATTCAAACTCCAGGTCAAGAACCATTTTCGCCAATAATATTAAGGTATTCTGATAAAATTGACCCATGGATGAAGACAAGCTGCTCCCAAAAACTTTTAAAGCCGGCTACGTGGCGGTAATGGGTCGCCCGAATGTCGGCAAGTCAACCCTGATCAACAGCCTGCTGGGCCAAAAGATCGCCGCCGTATCGCCACGCCCGCAGACCACCCGCAAACGTCAGTTGGGCATCCTGACCCTTGACCAGGCCCAGGTGGTCTTTATCGACACTCCCGGCATTCATAAACCGCTCCACAAGCTGGGACAGAACATGAATAAGGAGGCGGAAGAGACCCTCGAAGAAAGCGACCTGGCGCTCTTCCTGGTTGATCTCAGCCAGCCGCCCCATCCAGAGGACCTGCTGCTGGTCAAGCTATTGAACGACCAAAAACGCCGCCTGCCCGTCATCCTGGCCCTGAACAAGGCTGACCTGGTCGGCCCGGAGCAGCTCACTGAAAAATCTGCCGTCTACCAGGCCCTGCTGCCAGGAGCGCTGCCAATCCGCATCTCCGCTGCACGCGGCGACAACCTGGGCGGATTGCTGTCGGCAATCCTGGCACACCTTCAAGCCGGCGAACCTTATTACCCCCCGGATCAATTGACCGACCTCTACGAGCGGGAAATTGCCGCCGATCTGATCCGCGAAGCTGCCCTGTACCTGCTGCGGGATGAGGTGCCGCACGGCATCGCGATCCGGATCGACCAGTACACTGAACGATCTGAAACCGGCGCTTACATCGAAGCCACCTTGTTTGTTGAGCGAGAGGCGCATAAACCGATTGTGATTGGTCAGGGAGGCGTGATGCTGAAGAAAATTGGTTCCCTGGCGCGCGAGAAAATCGAACAGATGAGTGGGCGAAAAATCTATCTGCTCTTGCGAGTGAAAGTCCGCAAAAACTGGCGGGACGACGAAAAAGTCCTGCGCTGGTTTGGTTACTAACCATGACTGCCGCATTGTTGCTTGGATTAACTGCCGCACTGGCCGTCGCTGACTGGGTTGCGGTTGCCCGCGGTTGGCGCAAAGCTGAATTTTTTCTCAAACCGGGGGTAATGTTGGCGCTCCTGGCCTGGTTCTACAGCACAACCGGCTTTCGGGGCTGGACAATCTGGTTTGCCCTGGGCATGCTTTTATCACTGGCCGGAGACGTGTTTCTAATCCTGCCTAAAGAGCAGTTCCTGGCCGGGTTTGGCGCATTCTGGCTGGCGTTGGCGCTCTACACGGTTGGCTTTTCAGCCAGCTTGCCGGCCCTGAATGTCACCAGCCTGGCGCTGGCGGCAATGATCTGCCTGCCCGCCATCCAGGTCCACCGCCAGGTTGCCGCCAGCCTGCGTGCATCTGGCCAGGCCTGGTTGGTCTGGCCAACCATCGCTTACACCTTTGTCCTCAGCCTGATGACCTGGAGCGGATTGCTGACTCTGCTGCGCGAAGACTGGCAACCAGCGCCGGCGCTGATTGCCAGCGCCGGCGCGCTATCCTTTATGATTTCCGACACCTTGTTAGGTTGGGACCGGTTCGTGACGCCAAGCCGTAACGGCCGGGTGGTCAGCATGCTGACCTACCACCTCGGCCAGATCCTGATCGCCGCCGGGGTAGCCCTGCACTACTGATTTTCAACCGGCGGCGGTGCGCTGATAATTTCAGTCGGGTAGGGCCGCGTGCCAAAACGGGTCAGCAACACCGCTCCAATCCCCAACACACCAACCAGGAAAGGCGCCACCCAGCCCACGCAGGGGATCTTACCAATCACGCCTGTCACCAGGGTGATCCCAAATGCACCCAGGGCAGCGGAGAGCGGCAGCGGCCAATCGCGCTGGACCATTTTTGCCAGGCGCTCACCGCTTTCCACACCCAGCGCAATGACCCCGAACACCCAGGCTGCCGCCAGGATAATGGCCGCCAGCAAGGCCAGCGGGCTGCAGATCAAAGTAATTGCCAATAACACGACTGCCATTCCGGCTGCCAGGGTGGTCAGTAAACCCATCCCACCCGACACGAGCGGCTGGGAGACAACCGTCTGACCAACCCGCCGGGTCGCTGCTGGGGTGAACAGCACCACCAGGACTGCCAGGGCCGCCCAGACCAGCGATTGTACCAGTAACCACAAGAAGTCCAGCAGCGGGTTGAACTGGAAATCGATGTTC
>JAYRWF010000334.1:0-1949 GCA_041918195.1 Anaerolineales bacterium | reverse complement strand
AGGGCACTGCTTCGGTGGTTGGCCTGGCTGCGGTCGCCCTCCAGCAGCTTGATCCCCAAGCGGTCATGGCTGTGCTGGGCTCTGATTATTATATTTCAAATGAGCCGCTTTACCGTGAATTGCTGCTGGCAGCTGGTCAGGCTGCTCAGAATGGACACCTGGTGACATTGGGTATCCAGCCAGGCTTTGCATCGACAGGTTTTGGCTATATCCAGCGTGGCGCGCCGGCTGGACCCTTTGGCAGTCATATTTTTTACGAAGTGATGCGTTTCAAAGAAAAGCCTGACCAGTCCACGGCTGAAAAAATGCTGGCTGACGGCGAACATTATTGGAATTCTGGGATGTTTTTCTGGCGAGTGGACCGGATTATGGCAGAAATTAAGCGCCAGATGACGGACCTGGCAGCCGGGCTGGCCCAAATTGCCCAGGCTTGGACATTGCCAGAGCGGCATCAGGTGGTTGAGCAGGTTTGGTCAGGGCTCAAGGCTCAAACTATCGATTATGGTGTGATGGAAAACGCGAAAGATGTGCTTGTGCTACCAGCGTCCGGCTTAGGTTGGAGTGATGTCGGCAGTTGGGACGCCCTGTTTGATCTTTATCCGGCTGACTCAGACGGCAATATTGTGATCGGTGGAGAGCACCTGGCGATTGAGAGTGCTGGTTCCCTGGTTTTTAACCAGGCGGGCCAACGCCTGGTGGTGATGATTGGCGTCGAAAATCTTGTCCTGGTCGATACTGGCGATGTGCTGATGGTGTGTCCTAAAGACCAGGTCCAGAAGGTTCGCCAGGCAGTTGGCTTGCTCAAAGAACAAGGTAAGGATTACATATAATATTTCGCTGGTTGGGCTGGCTTGTCTGCCCAATCCAACGATTCAACCAGGAGGTTAATGTTGGAAGCTTATTGCGTAAAATGTAAAACCAAAAGAGAAATGAATGATCCACAAGCGGTCTTTACCGATAATGCTTCGCCAGCTACACGCGGCGTTTGCCCGGTGTGCGGTACGACCCTGTTCCGTATGGGGCGCACCGAGGCGCATGAAGGCATGATTCCTCCAGAAAAGGGAGCCCAGAGTCGCTCCCGCCGCTCGGGCAAGCTGGTGATCGTTGAGTCACCGGCCAAGGCCAAGACGGTTGGCAGATTCCTCGGTAAAGGCTTCACTGTCCGAGCTTCGGTGGGACATGTGGTGGACCTGCTTCGTTCGCAGCTTTCGGTCGATGTCGAGAATAATTTTCAGCCCAAGTACCGGGTTATGAATGCCAAACGACCGGTAGTGAAAGAACTACAAGGCCTGGCCAAGACTGCTGAAGAAATCTACCTGGCGACCGATCCAGACCGTGAAGGAGAGGCCATCGCCTGGCACCTGATGGAAGCGGTGAAAATAAACCCCCAACTCAGCCACCGGGTTGTCTTTCATGAAATCACCGAGCCGGCGATTGCCGAGGCTTTCGCGCATCCGCGCGAGTTGAATATGGACCTGGTCAATGCGCAACAGGCGCGCCGGGTGCTCGACCGGCTGGTTGGTTACAATCTGAGTCCCTTGCTGTGGAGGAAAGTGCGTGGCCGGCTTTCCGCCGGGCGCGTCCAATCCGTGGCCTTGCGCCTGGTGGTAGAACGTGAGCGCGAAATACAGGCCTTTGTCCCGGTGGAATACTGGTCCGTAGCGGCTGAATTCCAACCCCAGGGGCTGAGGGAGACTTTTATTGCTAAACTGGCCCGGGTGGACGATGCTGAACCAGAGCTTGGCAGTGAAGATCAAGTCAAGCCGCTACTGGGTGATATGGAGTCCGCTGCCTATACAATTAGTAAGATAAAGCGTGGTGAGCGCCGGCGAAACCCCCAGGCCCCGTTTATCACCAGTACCTTGCAGCAGGAGGCTTCCCGCCGCCTGGGCTATACTGCCCGGCGGACTATGGCTCTGGCTCAACAACTCTATGAGGGCATCGATGTT
>JAYRWF010000333.1:0-2468 GCA_041918195.1 Anaerolineales bacterium | reverse complement strand
GCTCACTTGAGTGCGATTAACGTTGGCTGCGGACAAAGCGTTTTCCAGGGCAGCACGATTGGCGCAGTTGGAAACACCGGCAATTCGGCCGGGTCGCACCTGCACTTTGAGTTGAGTTACAGTGGGGTTAAGCTGAACCCGTTGGAGAATTTGCGCTAAACCGCCATTTTCGCGACCGTAACGCCGTCGCCGCCTTCTTTTTCTCCACCTGACTCGAACGATTTCACGTAGGCATGCTCCCCCAACGCCTGGCGGATGACTTCGCGCAAGCGGCCAGTGCCTTTGCCGTGAATAATCCGCACAAAAGGCAGGCCAGCAACGAAGGCCGAATCGAGATACCGTTCCAGCGCTTCTAAAGCCTCATCTGCTCGCCTGCCGCGCAGGTCCAACTCAATCCCAGGCGAGACGGGCAGGCTGCTTCCAACCTGACTTGATGTGCCGGCTTCTTTAGAACTTTCAACTGGACGGCGGGCAGGTCTGGTTGCAGGCTCGCTTACCGAACTCGTTTCGTCGCTTCGGCGAGGTATGCCGCCGCTGGCCAACTCCAACTCGGCAAGACGGGCGCGGACCCGCAGCACACCCAGTTGAACTTCAGCTTCGTCCTGGCTGAGCGCAGTGACCACACCTTGCGAGCCCAGGGTGCGCAGACGGACCTTATCACCCAAGCGAATCGCCCGTCGCTGGGGTACACCTACTTCTGGCAACTCGCGCTCAACGGGCGTTTCCACGATCTCTTCAAGCGCTTCAACTTTTTCTTCGATTGCCTGGAGGGCTTCGACGGGCTGGCGGGTACGTGCCAGCGCCCGGCGTACTTCAGCGATTTCCGATTGGAGCTGGCTGACGAGGGCTGCAGATTCCAGGCGGGCTTTCTCCAGCACCGTCCGCCGTTCTTCTTCCAGGCGATCCAACCGGCTTACTAATTCCGAGCGCATCCGTTCCGCCTCTTGATACGCTTTTTCCGCTGCGGCGCGCGCCTGGCGGGTTAGATCACGTTGGTGGTGAATTTCATTTAGTAGATCTTCAGCACGTATGTCATCTGGGCTTAGCTCGGAGCGGGCATCGCGAATAATCTCTTCTGGCAGCCCCAGCCGCTGGGCAATGGCCAGGGCATTGGACCTGCCTGGCAAGCCTATTGTCAGGTGATAGGTCGGGCGCAATGTTTCAAGGTCAAATTCTACGCTGGCATTGACCACACCCGGCGTGGCATGCGCAAAGGCCTTGAGCTCGGGATGATGAGTGGTCACCAGGACCGTCAAACCGCGCTCGAGCACATACTGCAGGATGCTGCGGGCCAAAGCAGCTCCTTCCGTTGGGTCAGTGCCAGCGCCAAGCTCGTCCAGGATGACCAGCGAACGGCGGTCGGTCTTCTCGAGGATATGGATAATATTGGTGATATGACCCGAGAAAGTGGAGAGCGACTGCTCAATCGACTGCTCATCGCCAATATCGGCATAGATATTCTCAAACAGACTTATTTCAGAGCCAGACTGGGCCGGGATATGCAGGCCGGATTGGGACATTAGAGCCAGCAAGCCGATTGTCTTCAAAGTGACCGTCTTACCGCCTGTGTTTGGCCCGGTAATCACCAGGGCGTACGTTTGAGCGTCCAGGTCAACATCAATTGGCACCACAGTTTGCGGATCAAGCAAAGGATGGCGCGCCTGGTAAAGCCGGATGATTGTACCCGGATGGCGAGTACCCTTAGGATCGATCGCGTGCAGGGTGGGCTCAGAAGCACGCAAGTCTTCGGCGTACTTCCCACGCGCGAGAGCCAGGTCCAGATCTGCGATTACTTCGACGGTTTGTAGGATCGCAAAACCATTGCTGGCGACTTGCTGAGATAGCTCCCACAGGATCCGCCGCTCTTCATCCCGCTCCGCGAGAAGTAGCTCGCGATACTGGTTATTCAACTCCACCACGGCCAGTGGCTCGACAAATAAGGTCGCACCAGAGGCAGATTGATCATGCACAATCGAGCGAATACGGCCTTTGAACTCAGAGCGCAGCGGGAGCACATAACGGCCATCGCGTTGGGTGATGAGAGCCTCCTGCAAGTAGGGCGCATTATTGGGATCCGCCACCATGCGCTGCATCCTGGTCAGCAAGCGGTCATGAGAAATCCGAAGATCATGGCGAATGCTGGCCAGCTTGGGAGAGGCCGAATCCAGGATTTCGCCCCGATCGGAGATTGCCCGGGTGATTGCATCAATGATGCCCAAGGGTGGAGGAAGCTGGGCAATAATCCCAGCCAGGTTTGGAAAGCTAGCGCTCATCCGCTCAAAGGTGCGCGCCAATGTGCGTGCCGAAACCAAGGTGTACTTGATATCCAACAGGTCCTGGGCTGCCAGCACACCGCCATGATTGGCCAGGTCCACTGCAGGGCGGACGTCGCGTGCGCCGCCGATGGTCAGGTCAGAATTCTTAACCATCAATGCGACCGCTTCACGGGTTTCAGCCTGCAGGCGGCG
>JAYRWF010000332.1:0-6101 GCA_041918195.1 Anaerolineales bacterium | reverse complement strand
CCAGGCTGTCATTCGCAAGCTGGAGGAAGAGCTGGGTGAGGTGCACCGCGCCGGAGACACCGCTGAGCGAAATTATGAGATTGGCGACCTACTGTTTGCTATCGCCAACCTGGCGCGCTGGTATGATGTGGATCCAGAAAGCGCCTTACGTGAAGCGAATCAGCGTTTCAGGAAACGTTTTGCGTATATTGAGCAGGCTGCCCAGGACGGCGGCCGCCAGGTCAGTGAGATGAACCTGGAGGAATTGCTGGCGCTCTGGCAGCAGGCCAAGCAGGCCGATTAAACACCGCAGGCGCTTGCCAGAACCGGCAAGCGCCTGCGGTGTTTTAAATCAGACTCAACCTGGTGGGTGGAATAGGGCTCGAACCTACGACCTCTGCGATGTCAACGCAGTGCTCTAACCAACTGAGCTATCCACCCCTGCGCCCCACTATTATACACAAAAGGTGAAAATCGGCAAGGATAGATTCGCAAATCCCGATTTGCTCAACATTCCGCCAGAAAGGCCTGGATCAGGCGGGCGATCGTTTCAGGCCGTTCAAGCATCAGCATATGCCCGGCGCCTTGCACCCAAGCCAGGCGCGCTCCTGGGATATGCTTGACCAGGAAACTGGCTTGCTCTGGGGGAGTCATTTTGTCCTCGCTCCCACAAATTACCAGGGTTGGGGAATCGATCTCCGCTAGGCGCTGAGAGATATCAAACCTCGTGCAGGCCTGCAGGTCGCGCTGCAGGGTAAGCGGCTGCGTTTGCGCCAGGCGGGCCGCGACCTGGGCGGTTAACTTTTCAGGTGTTTGGCTGCTGAAAGACCAGCGCACAATCAGTTCGACCGCCTTGGGGAAGCTCTCAGGCTGTCTGGCAGCTTCCAGTAGACGCGGATTCACTGGTAATTTGGCAGCAGCACCGAGCAAGATTAACCCGCAAATCCGTGCCGGGTGCTCCAGGGCAAGTTGCAAAGCGATAGCTGCGCCCATCGAATGCCCAGCCAGAATCACCTGGCGGAGGTGCAGCGCTTCCAGCCAGGCGGCAACCGCGCTGCTCATGGCCTGGATTGAATCCAATCCCTCGCCTGGAGAACGGCCATGACCGGGCAGCTCCAGGGCGTAAATTTTCGAACCGGGCAGGCGGCGAATTTCGGGCGGCCAGGAGAGATAGCTCCCGCCGGCGCCATGGATTAAGACCAACGGATTGCCGGCGTTGGGTGAGGCCCGATTTTCGAAATAGGCAATTCCATTCCGGTGTGGCAAGATTCAGGCCTCTTTTCTCCAAATAGCCAGCGCGCTGCCAGCCAACAACCCCGCCAGGCTCCAGACCGGCAGGGAACGCACGACAGATAAAATCTGCTCAGGGGTATAGTCTGGCTGGGTGTGGGCATGCAGCCCGTTTTTGATGCCCATCAAAAGCAAAGCCAGCGGCGCCACCGCCAGGCCGGCTGCTAACCCGCTGAGCAGGTAGATCCAGGCTGGCCGGGCGACCAGGCGAGGTTGGCTCAAGTAGCTGGCTGCGCCCAGCAAGGCGATCAGGCCAGCGAGGATCATTGCTGGCGCTTCCTGGCTGTCCTCGAAAGGCAGCCAGGCCAGCACGCCCAGGCCAAGCAGGAAGGTCAGGTTTTTCAGGCGCAGGATCGTCCGCCTTTCCTGAGTAGACCTATTCTCCATCGGCTGCAAGTTGGAGCAGGATCGGCCGGGCAGCCAGGATCGCCCGGCCGCGGTGGCTAAGTTTATTCTTCTCCGTTTCCTCCAACTGCGCCATGGTTTGGCCCAGCTCTGGTAGGAAGAAAATCGGGTCATAGCCGAAGCCGTTTTGGCCGCGCTCCTCCGGAATGACCACGCCTGGGCAAATCCCTTCGGTGAATGTGCACTCCCCGTGTGGGGTAGAGATGGCAATCACGCAGCGAAAGCGAGCTGTCCAGGGCTGGGGTAGGCCTAGCAGGTTCTTGAGCAGGTAGGCCCTCCGGTCGGCGTCGATGGCGCCGGGTTTGGGGGAATAGCGCGCCGAATGCAGCCCGGGCGCGCCGTTCAGCGCGTCCACTTCCAGTCCAGAATCGTCGGCCAGGGTCAGTAAACCCGAAGTCTTGGCGAAGGCCTGGGCTTTACGGGCGGCGTTCTCGGCATAGGTCTGACCGTCTTCTTTGACGTCCATCTCCAGGCCTACCTGGGCAGGCGCAAGCAGCTCCAGCCCCAGGTCGCCTAGCAGGGCGCGCATTTCAACTAACTTTCCAGGATTGTTGGTCGCTAAGAGTAATTGGCGCATGCCATCTCCAGATCGGGTTACCCGTGATATAATCGGTTTTATTCATTATCCAGGAAACAGGTGCCGGTGTCAAATCCTCGCGATCTTTTCCGGCTAAATGTCGGCTTTATCATACATGAAAACGTAGGCTATTCTCGGGATTTTCCCTACGAAATCCCTGCGGCTTACTTATCTCCCGATCTCGAACTGCAAAATCTGGCTGGCATTATCCGGGTCTCGCGCACTCCGCAGGGCTTGCTCGTTCAGGCTCGCCTGCGGGCTGAAATTTCGGCCGAGTGTGTGCGCTGCCTGGATGGATTTCAGCAGCCCTTGGAAATTGATTTCACTGAATTATATGCGTTTAACCGCGACTCGATTACCGAATCAGGGTTATTGGTTCCGGAAAACGGCAAGTTGGAACTGGAACAGTTCATCCGGGAAGAGATGCTCCTGGCGATCCCGATCGGTCCTTTATGCTCCCCAGACTGTAAAGGCCTTTGCCCGGTGTGCGGCTGCGATCTTAATAAAACCGAATGCGAGCACAACCAGCAGCCGGTTGATTCACGCCTGGATATTTTGAAAACGCTTTTAGATAACAATTCGAATTCATCTTAATTCCCTGTTGGCTGGCGGAGGGCATTGCATGGCAGCTCCGGATCATAGCTCGATCAATAAAAAAGTGTTGGGAATTTTGCTGGAAAAGGCCGAGGCGCAAGGTTATCTGACTGCGGATGACCTGTTGGAGGTGGATGGCGCTAACTCAATTGGCACGGAGAGATTGGCGCTGATTGCTGAGATGCTGCGAATGAGTGGCATCGAGATTATCGAGGGGATCAACGAAGAACTACCTGGCCTGGCCGGTGATACGGAAGACCTGGAAGAATTTCCTGACTTGGATTACATCTCAATTGACGATTCGGTCAGCCTTTATCTGAAGGAAATGTCGCGCGTTCCTTTGCTGACAGTTGAGGAGGAGCTTGATCTGGCCAAGCGGATGGAGCGCGCTCAACATGCCCGGGTGGAGCTTATTAAGGTTAATGGACGCCTGGGCGCCAGCCGGCGAAAAGACCTGGAAGCGCAAATCCAGGATGGATTCGTGGCTCGGGATTACTTGATCAAGGCCAACACCCGCCTGGTGGTTAGCATTGCTCGTAAATACATCGGTCATGGCGTTCCATTCTTGGATCTGATCCAGGAAGGCAACCTGGGCTTGATCCGGGCGGTTGAGAAATACGATTACCAGCGCGGCTTCCGTTTCTCGACGTATGCTACCTGGTGGATCCGGCAGAGCATCACCCGCGCCATCGCCGACCAAAGCCGAACCATCCGCGTTCCAGTTCACATGGCAGACCGTCTGCGCCACCTTTACAAGGCTTCCCAGGAGCTTGAGCAATCGCTTGGGCGCTCGCCAACCGTGGAAGAGCTTTCTGCGCAAATGGATATGGGCGGCGATAAAATCCAGTGGATGCTGCAGGTCGCCCAACCGACGGTCTCGCTGGAAATGCCAGTCGGGGATGAAGACGACTCTGATTTTGGAATGTATGTCGAGGATGAAAACTCGCCCAGCCCGGCTCAGGTGGTCTATCAAAACATGCTGCGTGAGCGGGTTGACCAGGTCTTGTCGACCCTCTCACCGCGCGAAGCCCGTATCCTGAGGCTGCGCTTTGGGCTGGGACATGACCGGCCTTACACACTGGAAGAAGTTGGCCAGAAGTTTGGCCTGACGCGCGAGCGGATACGCCAGATTGAGGGCAAGGCCCTCCGCCACCTGCGCCAACCCTGCATGGCGCGCCTGCTGCGCGAGTACACTGGCTAGATTTATTGACAAATCCTAGATCGCGGACTAAACTTAGCCTAGTTTATTGAAAGGGTAATGATGATCCTGCCTGCCAGTTTTCCGGTTGTCCATCTGATTCCATCGGCCATGTGGGTACCGCCTATGGCCATGGTTATGTGCGCCTGATATTTGGGCAGCCGGTATTGCAGTGGGACTGAGTCTCCCTGGGTTATCTTAAGGCTGTCCATACCTGGGCAGCCTTTTCATTTACATTCTTGTCAGACTGCATTATGTGGAGGTTTATGATGTCTAAAAATATTCTGGTCGCGGTAGCCTGGCCGTATGCCAACTCCCAAATTCATGTTGGGAATATCACCGGGTCTTACCTGCCGGCGGATATCTTTGCTCGTTTCCAACGCCTGGCTGGCAACCAGGTGATCATGGTCTCTGGTTCGGACGCCCACGGCACTCCGGTAACTGTGCGCGCCGATGCCGACGGGACCACGCCAGTGGCGGTTTACCAGAAGTTCCATGCCGGTTTTCTTGAGTTGTTTGAGAAGCTCGGCTTGACCTATGACCTGTTCACCAGCACCCATACCGAGAACCACTTCAAGGTATCGCAGATGATCTTCCTGGCGCTGCAGAAGAACGGGTACCTGTACACCGAGCGCCAGCAGCAGTGGTTTTCAACCAACCAGGGTCGCTTCCTGCCCGATCGCTATGTTGAAGGCACCTGCTACCTGTGCGGCTACCCCAATGCCCGCGGTGACCAGTGCGATGGCTGCGGCAGCCTGCTGGATGCCACCCTGCTGATCCAGCCGCGCTCAAAAATCGATGGCTCGACCCCCGAGCTGCGCGAGACGGAGCATTTCTTTATCGACCTGGGAGCCTTGCAGCCGGTGGTGGTCGATTTCCTGCGCCAGCGCGAGGGTTACTGGCGCTCAAATGTTATTCGCCAGTCGCTTGGCCAGATCCTGGCCGACAGCCTGCATGGCCGGGCGATTACCCGCGACCTGGATTGGGGCATTCCGGTCCCGGTCGAAGGCTGGGAGAGCAAGCGCCTGTATGTCTGGTTCGAAGCGGTGATTGGCTATCTTTCAGCAGCGGTCGAATGGGCTCAGCTTTCTTGCCAGCCGGAAGCCTGGGAAGAGTGGTGGTTCAATCCAGAGGCGCGGGCCTATTATTTTATTGGTAAGGATAATATTCCCTTCCACGCTGTGATCTGGCCGGCGCAGTTAGCCGGGGCGGGCGAGGCCTTCGCACAGCTTTTTCTTGAGCAAGAAGGTAAGATCCTGACCCTGCCATATGATGTCCCAGCGAATGAATTCTTGAATATGGAGGGCAAGAAAATCTCCGGCAGCCGTAACTGGGCGGTCTGGGGTCTGGATTTCCTCAGCCGTTATGACCCCGATCCGCTGCGCTATTACCTGACGGTCAATATGCCCGAGACCAAGGATACCGATTGGGACTGGGAGGATTTTCTGCGCCGCAATAACGATGAGTTGGTGGCGACCTGGGGCAACCTGGCCAATCGGGTGCTCTCGTTTGCCTACCGCAACTGGGATGGAAAGGTCCCGGACCCAGGCGAGCTGCGCCCGGCGGATGTGGAAATTCTGACCACGGTCGAAGCCGGTTTTCAGAGCGTGGGCGATTACCTGAATGCGGTCAAGCTGCGCGCAGCGCTGGGCGAGGCGATGCGCCTGGCGGCGGAAGTGAACAAATACCTGGATAAGGCTGCGCCCTGGTTCGAGATTAAGAGCGACAAGGCTGCCGCATCCACGACGATCTACACTGCCTTACGGGCGGTGGATAACCTCAAACTGCTGCTGGCGCCGTTCTTGCCATTCACCGCTGAACGGCTGCACGGCTATCTTGGCTATCTCGAGCCGCTGTTTGGCGAACAGGCGATTGAGACGGCCCAAGACAGCCTGGGCGAGCACGCTGTGCTGCGCTACCATCCTGATCGGTCCTCCGGTCGCTGGGCGCCCAGCCAACTGGCGCCAGGGACGCTCATGCAGCCGCCCGCTCCGCTATTCAAAAAGCTGGAGCCGGTGATTGTCGCACAAGAACGCAGCCGGATGGGGTAGCTCGAGT
>JAYRWF010000331.1:0-2298 GCA_041918195.1 Anaerolineales bacterium | reverse complement strand
TGAAATGCAGAAACCTGTAGCAAGACTGGTAAAAGCCCTCTCACGGTGATGAAGTTTTCCAGGCCACAAGGAGCCGTTCGCGAAACGAGCCACCCTAACCAGAAAACGGAGCCAAGAGAGATCCCCCGTTCGACTTGCCTGGACTTCTTATCATCATCAGAGGCCCAGGGCTGAAAAATAGGGAAATAATGGAGCCAGTTTAAAGGTTACTTGGGACCCCTGTTACTTTTTGCCCCGAAATATTTCCGGTCGCAGCAAGCCCAGGTAGGGCAGGCTGCGATATTTTTCTTTATAATCCAGGCCGTAACCTACCACAAAGCGATCAGGTAAGTCGAAGCCGCGGTATTTGAGTGGCAGGTCAATAATCCGGTGGTCGGGCTTGTTGAACAGGACACACACTTCCAGGCTGGCCGGTTGGCGGGCGCGCAGGTTGCTCAGGATATAGTTCAAGGTCAGCCCGGTATCGATAACATCTTCAACGAAGATCACATGCCGGCCGGCGATCGGGATTTCCAGGTCTTTCACCAGCCGGACCACGCCTTGCTCGCGTGATTCAGATGAATAGCTGGCGACGGCGATGAAATCAATTTCAGTCGGGATGCTGATCTCGCGCAACAAATCGGCCATAAAAAACAGCACGCCTTTCAAAACGCCTACCAGCAGGGGATTGCGACCCAGGTAGTCGCGTGAGATCGCCGCGGCGATCTGGCGGACTTTGTTTTGGATTTCTAAGGTTGAGATCAAAACCTCCTGGATGTCTGGGGACAACTGCCGGTCAGGCTTTTGCTCGGGCTCGCTCATTCAAACGCCTCCTGGGCCTGGCTGCCTTCGATCGCTTCCGCCTCTTCTTCCAGGCCAAACTTGATCATTAACTGGTGCAATTCGCGCCGCTTCAAGAGCTTAATGTGGATCTCCGGGTACAGTTCGTTCATCCGGCGCAACTTCCGGTTCTTGATGGTTGAAAGCTTTGGCCGTAGGGTGGTCAACTCGATAAATAAATCCTGTTCCGGCAGGTAGAAATCGGGGGTAAAGGCTTCACCGACGCTGCCGTCCGGGTTCCATTCGAGGGGGAAGGTGCGCGGTTCGTACTCCCACTTCAAGCCATAGTAATCCAGGATGCGGGCAAAGGTGCGCTCGGCTGGGTGGACAAACTGGATGGGAAGGGAAGTAGCTGCGTCGCTCATCTGGTTGGGAACGAGGAAAGGGAAGATTATTGCGGCTGGCGGTTCTGGATCGCGGCCAGGATAATCTGGAGCGCTTGATCCAGAGGGACATGCCCAGTATTAATCACCAGGTCATAATGGATGGGGTCGTTCCAATCGATCCCATAGAAGCGTTTAAGGTAGTTTTTGCGAAAGCGGTCGCTGGCGTCGATCTGGGCCTGGGCAGCCCGCAAGGAGATCCCTTGCCACTCCGCCACGCGTTCGGCTCGCAGCTCGCGTGGGGCGATCGTGCGCAGGTGGAGCACATCTGGGCGGCCGGCCAGGATCACCTGCCCGGCCCGGCCAACCAGGACCAGCCGGCCCTGACCAGCCATCTCATTCACCACCTGGTCGACCGACTGGCGGTAGGCCAGGCAGGCTTCGGGGGAAGGGCAGGAACCGAGCAGGTTGAGCTCGTCAATCGCCGCCAGGGCGGCCTCCGGTGCGCCGGAGCGCCGGGCGGCCTCGTTGATTACTTCGCGTGCTATCACGCGCCAGCCGAGCTGTTCTCCCAGCCGCCGGCCAATTTCCCGCCCCAGGCTACCCATCTGGCGGGAGATTGTGATTGTCTGGCGAAGCTGGCTTGTTTCCATCGTGCCTTTGGGTGGGTTTACAAAATCTGCTTCAGCATCCCTGCCACGGCCTGGTAGACTGGCGAATCGCTTCCCAACTCGACCAGCGGCCGGCCATTGGTTTCCAGGTCGATCAGTTCCTGGTCGTTCGGGACAGTTCCCAACAGGGGAATGTCGATCTGATCGACGCGCGCTTGCAGGGCAGGCGGCAGTTTGACTTCTACTCGGTTAACAATCAAGTAGGCTTTCTCGACCCGGATATCCAGCTCGCTGCGCAGGGCAGCTATTCGCTCGGCGGCGGTCAGGCCGCGCTGGCTCGGATCGCTGACCACCAACATGTGCTGGACATCCCGCGTGGTGCGTCGGCTGAGGTGTTCCATCCCGGCTTCGTTATCAATAATCACATACTGGTAGTTCTTGCTAATCGCGTCGATCACTTCGCGCAGGTTGTGGTTGACTGCGCAGTAGCAACCTGGGCCTTCGGAACGGCCCATCGCAATCAAGTCTACCCGGTCTCCTTCGGC
>JAYRWF010000330.1:0-4590 GCA_041918195.1 Anaerolineales bacterium | reverse complement strand
GGCTCGGGTGAAATTGACTGGATTGAGGCGCTCGAGCGGATGGCCCGAAAAGGAAAACCGGTCCTGCTGGCCACCGGTGCAGCAACGATTGGCGAAGTCCAACGCGCGGTACATGCCATCCTGGCGATCAACCCGCAATTGGTACTGATGCAGTGCAACACCAACTATACGGCCAGCCCAGAAAATTACGATTACATCAACCTGAACGTATTAAAAACCTATGCCGCGATGTTCCCGCAGGTCATCCTGGGCCTTTCAGACCACACCCACGGTGTCGCTACTGTGCTCGGTGCAGTAACTTTGGGTGCACGCGTGGTTGAACGCCATTTCACAGACGACAACGAGCGTATTGGTCCGGATCATAAATTCGCTTTGAATCCACAAGCCTGGAAGACCATGGTGGATGAAACCCGGCTATTGGAACGCGCCCTGGGGCAGGCAGACAAGTATATCGGTGAGAACGAACGGCAGACTGCAGTCGTCCAGCGGCGCTGCCTGCGCGCGGCGCGCGACATCCAGGCCGGCCAGGCCATCAGCCGGGATATGATTGACGTCTTGCGCCCGGCAACGCCAGGGGCAATTTCCCCAGCTGAAATTCCGGCCGTAATCGGTACCCGCTCGATCCGTGATATCCCCTTCGGCAAAGAGTTGAAGTGGACGGATCTGGGCTGATGCGCATCCTTTTTTTCTCGCGCAGCTACACGGTCCATGACCAGCGTTTCCTTCAAAAGCTGGCCCAAACCGAACACCGAATCATGTTTCTGGGTCTGGAAGCAAGCCAAAACCATCTCGATCTCAACAGCCTGCCACTCGGGGTCCAGGCAGTCGAATGGCCGGTTGCCTCCCCGGTCAGGGGGAAGCAGAAATCTGGCCACTCTTTGGCAGAGCTCAAACAAATCTTGGACCAAACCAAACCGGATTTGCTGCACGCTGGGCCGCTCCACCTCGCCGGCTACCTAGCTGCTCGCAGCGGCTTCCAACCGCTGGTCAGCATGTCATGGGGCTACGATTTACTCTATGATGCCCCGCGTAGTGTGCAGGCTCGCCGGGCAATTGCTTACACCCTGGAGCACAGCGCTGCAATGGTCGGCGATTGCGCTACGATCCGCCAACTTGCCCAGGCCTATGGCATGCCCGATGAACGGATTGTCACCTTCCCCTGGGGCATCGATTTGAACTGCTTCAGGCCGGATCCAGATCTCCAAAACGCACAAACCACAAACCAGAAGTCTGTGGATCCACAGGCAAGATTTGTCCTGCTTTCCACGCGCAACTGGGAGCCGATCTACGGCGTAGACGTGATTGCCCGGGCTTTCGTTCAAGTCGCCCAAGACCATCCAGAGCTTTGCCTTGTGATGCTTGGAAGCGGTTCGCAGGCCGCGATGCTACGCCAAATATTCGAAGATGGCGGCGTCCTGGATCAGGTAGTTTTCCCCGGCCTGGTCGACCAGGATAACTTGCCTGCCATCTACCAGGCTGCAGACCTGTACATCAGCGCTTCGCACAGCGATGGAACATCGATCTCCTTACTGGAAGCGATGGCCAGTGGCAAACCAGCGATCGTTTCAGATATTCCCGGCAACCGGGAATGGATTACACCCGGCGTCCAGGGATGGTGGTTTCAAGATGGCGATGCCAGTGCTCTGGCCCAAGCCATCCGGGTGGCGATCGATCAAAGAAGCAGGCTGGCTGAAATGGGACAGGCCGCCCGCCAGGTCGCTGAACAGCGCGCAGATTGGGATAAAAACTTCCCAATGTTATTGAACGCATATGAGATTGCTTTGAGAAGTCTATGAACATTGTCACCATCATCAAGGCCCGAATGAGCTCCTCCCGCCTGCCTGGCAAAGTGCTGCTGGAAATTGGCGGCCAACCGATGTTAACCCACGTGGTGGAACGCGCCCGGCGCGCCCAGACTGCCGATCTGGTGGTTGTAGCAACCACGCAGGATCCGTCGGACGAGGCAATCGCTAACCTGTGCCAGCAACGCGGCTATCCGTGCTATCGCGGCAGCTTGCATGATGTTCTGGATCGTTATTACCAGGCAGCCCGGCTGTTCAAAGCGGATGTGATCGTCCGTGTAACCGCCGATTGCCCGCTGCTCGATCCTGAGGTAGTCGATAAAACAGTGCGTGAATTTCTCGGCCAGAGGCAGGATTTCCCCTATGATTTCGTCGCCAACCGCCTGCCCCAGCCCTGGGGACGCACCTATCCAATTGGCCTGGATACCGAAGTCTGCAGCTTTGCAGGATTGGAACTGGCCTGGAAAGAAGCGCAGCTACCTCACCAGCGCGAGCATGTAATGCCGTTTTTCTACGACCAACCTGAACGCTTCCGGATCAAACTGGTCAATAACGACGGCCCGGACTATGGCAGCCTGCGCTGGACCGTGGATACCCCTCAGGACCTGGAGCTGGTCCGGCAGATCTTTAACCACTTCACCGGCCGCCAGTTTTTTTCCTGGCTGGAAGTGCTGACGCTCTTCGAACGCCAGCCAGAACTGGCCAACATCAATGCTGATATCAAAGCTAAAGATTACCGCCAGGTAGATTCTCGCCGGAACGAATAATCGGCTGAATAGGAGCGTACCAATGAAAAAATATATCCTGCTGGTGATCGTGGCAATCCTTTTGTCGGCAACACCGCTGGCCACCCTGCCAACTACCAGCAGCGCTGCTGCTCCAGCCGCGGCTGCCGGTGGGCCGATTTACAAGTATCTGATCCACCAAAACACCGGTGGACCGGTTGCCTGTGGAGACAGCCTGGTGGCAGTCTACGTCGGCAAACGCACCGGCGATGTCCGCAAAGACACCGTCACTGCGCTTAAGAGCCTCTTTTCCACGGGCAAGAACTCGGGCGGTTTATATAACCCGCTGTATGACTCAAAACTGCGTGTTCGCCGCGTGGAATTTGCCAAGGACAAACAAAATACACAGATTTACCTGGGCGGCAAGCTGGTCCGGCCAAAAACGTACTGTGAGAGCGCTCGAGCGCGAGCGATGGTTTGGGCAACCGCTCAGCAGTTCAGCGAAGTTCGCCATGCGACAATCTGGATCGGCAGCGCCTTGCTGGGCGATTTGTTGGCGCCCAGCGAGCGTTCTTACAAGAATTAGATTATGGCAATTTCTGTTCAAATCTGCCCCTTATGCCGCGGCTCTCACAGCCGGCTCTTCGACCAACGCACTTTTCGGGATCGTTTGGTCAGCAACCGCGTTTGCAAGACTTGTGGCCTGGTATTTCAGTCGCCCCGTATGACGGATGAAGAGCTGGACCGGTTTTATGCTGACGAATATCGCCAGCTTTACCAGGGCAGCCAGGGTCCAAATCCGAAGGACCTGGCTATCCAGGCTAGCCGGGCAGAAGCCCTGGTGAGGTTCATAGAAGCTGCTATCCAGTCGGGAAGGTTGCCCAGCCCGGCTTCTCCAATGCAGCACCTGGACATCGGTTGTTCGGCAGGCTTGCTGCTGCAGCGCTTCCAGTTGGCCTTCAACCTGGCGCCAACAGGCATCGAGCCAGGAACCGCCTACCGGGGCTACGCCCAGGCGCAAGGCATCGAAGTATACCAATCGCTGGACGAGCTGGCCAGCAATCCAAAACAATTCGATTGGATCAGCCTGGCGCATGTCCTCGAGCATATCGCTGAACCGGTCGATTACCTGGTTAATTTACGCCAAAACTGGCTCAAACCCGGTGGCTGGCTGCTCCTTGAAGTTCCAAACCTGTATGGCCACGATTGTTTTGAGGTTGCCCACCAGGTTTCTTATAGCCCCCAAACGCTGAAACAAACCCTGAAACAGGCTGGCTTCCAGGTAATCGCTGAACAAATCCACGGGCAACCTCGTTCCAAGATTTTGCCGCTCTACATCACTGTGCTCGCCCGGCCAGAAGCAAATAGCGCACCGGATGCTGTAGATCCTGAAACTGGGGTGCGCTTCAAGCGCCGGGCTGCCATGCTGCGCCGCTCGCTGCTCACCCGCCTGGCGCCGCGCCAGGCCTGGTTACCAGTTCCACCGGCAAATTAATCACGCGGAGCGATCGCATGTCTCTCTTAACCATTTTTACAGCTCCCAAACCGTTCACCAACCCCCATATCGCCATCATCCAGCGAAACGCCATCCAATCCTGGCTGCATTTAGGTCTAGAGGTGGAAGTCTTCCTGGTGGGTGATGAACCTGGCATGGCCGAGGTCGCTGCCGAATATCAAGTGCGCCAACTGGCGGAAGTGCGCCGCAGTGAGCAAGGCACGCCGCTGGTCAGCTAGATCTTTGACCTGGCCCGCCAGGCCAGCCAGAGCCCGCTGCTGGCCTATGTGAATGCAGATATCCTGTTCCTGCCCGATATAGTCAACGCAGCCAAGCAGGTGATGGCGCAAGCCAAGCGCTTCTTAATCATCGGCCAACGCTGGGATCTCGACCTGCGCCAGCTTTATGATTTCTCCCCAGGTTGGGAGCAGCGCCTGCAACAGGAGACCCGAACCCGCGGCCAGCTTCATGCCCCCGCCGGTAGCGATTATTTCGTGTTTCCCCGCCAATTGTTCCAGGAAATGCCAGATTTTACGATCGGACGCGCTGGCTGGGACAACTGGATGAT
>JAYRWF010000329.1:0-1819 GCA_041918195.1 Anaerolineales bacterium | reverse complement strand
TGGTCTACCAGGTCGAAGAATTTCACGAATAAGCGAAATAACTTACTGACCGTAACACCGGCCAATGCTTAGACCTGGTGAAAATGATCTACCTTGATCACAAACAAATTCGCCCGGTTTACACCAGGTTCGGTGGCTGGCCCCAGGTTTTCCTTGATCAATTCAATTGCCCGGTCAACCCGGTCTGCTTCGGTTCCAATCATTAACGTGCTCGAGCCGCGGCGCAAGAAACCACCGGTCGAGGCAATCCGGGTCACGCGGTAGCTTTCTTGGACCAGCGCCTGCGAAACCGGGTCGCTGTCACTATCGCGCAGGATCGCGATAATCAGTTTCATTTGATTTCCTCCATCCGCTCAACCTCCAGGGTGAAAATCGTCGCCCCGCCAACCGTCACCGGAGTCGAAAGGGGCAGGTGGAACGGAGCGCCTTCCAGTCGGGTAGCCAGGTACTCCACCCGCTGTCGGCAGGTGTGGCTGAGCAGGTCTACCGCGATCGTCTCCTGGTTCTCACGCAGGCCGATGAGCAAAGTGACATTCCGTCGGCCCAGGAACCCTCCACTGCTGGCAATGTGAGTAACATACAAACCGGCAGAAGTTAGGGCGCTAATGGCTTCTTCCGCATCCTGCATCTGGATCACGGCAGTCATCAGCCGGCAGATTGGTTGGTCGTTTTTCACAGTCAGTTCTCCTGGCTCACCTGGTTTTCCAGACCAGCTTCCAGCGAAACCACTCGAGGCGCGGGGTCGTCGATGGTAATCGCCTGTCCATCCGGGAAAATCACTGTACTCTTATCTTTCACGCACAGAATCGTCAATCCTCGATATTTTACCGTAACTGGCCAGGGAAAAGGGTTAAATCCATTTAACAATACTTTCCTGGGTGAAATCAGGCGCAGCCCAATGCA
Source organism: Anaerolineales bacterium (assembly GCA_041918195.1). Classification (GTDB taxonomy): domain Bacteria; phylum Chloroflexota; class Anaerolineae; order Anaerolineales; family UBA4823; genus CAZAGA01. The sequence goes on along the minus strand of JAYRWF010000329.1, from coordinate 916 downwards.
TTCCAGGAATAAGCTGACAGGCGCTAATCCCTGGAGTGGGTTGCGCTCACCGCGACCTTGGCCGGTATCAACCTGGTAGTACCGTCGGAAAGCTTGTTGTTCCTTCAGGCTGCGCAGGATGCCCTTCATCAAATTGTTGAACAACCTGGCTGCCTCCTCCCGGTAGCCATAGGCCAGCAGTCCCTGGCCAATCAGCAGATTCCAGACCAGGTTAGTGCAGGTGTACACTTCGCCCTCGATTGGCAAGCCTGGGACCGGGCTGGTTGGCAGGCCGTGCCCGTGCCAGAATTTTTGTGGATTCAGCAGGCTGTTTTCGATCATCTGTGCGGCGCGCTCTGGCTCAGAAATCCTAGCCCACAATGGCAGGAAACAGGTGAGATCCGGCTGGTCGTAACTGGCGGTGATAATCCTCACCAGGTCTCCCTCACTCAATCCACTAACCTCAATGGTGTCAACTTGCTGGTAAACCCGCTCCCCGGTAGTCATTCCCCAGCCCAGTGACCATTTCATTCGATCTTCCAGGATGGTTTCCAGGCGCGGCTGGCCAGTGGCGCTGGCGCCGCTGATCGCCAGGCGAGTCCGGCGGGTGTTTTCATCTTGAGAGTGGATCTGGATCACCAGGCGGACCGGTTGATCGAACTTTTGGTATATATGCAAGATGCCCGAGCCATTCCTTTCTGCCAGCAGGCGGCCCGGCGAACTGAAATGTGTCTCGCGGTCGACATATTGATAGCAGTTTTTCTCGCCATCCCAGGCAATTTCCACGGCCAGGCGCAGTCGTTCAGCGGTTGCCTGTAATTCTTCGATGGGTTCTTCAAATCCCAGCACCTCCGCCATCTGGATTAAGCTTTGGCATTCCTGGTATAGAAAAGCGCATAAGGCCGGGCTCTCGGCGCTGTTGATTTCAATTCCTTCC
>JAYRWF010000328.1:0-6304 GCA_041918195.1 Anaerolineales bacterium | reverse complement strand
GATGCTGGTCAGCCCATTATCCGGGTCGGCCACGACAGCCTGGGTGGCCAGGTCCCCGAAGCGATCGAGAAAATAAGTCATGAAGAGGAAAGACGCCCCGTAGTGGGCCGAGTCTGGTTCTGCGGGCCAGTCGTTGAGCTGGACATCGGTGTATTCTGTGTAGACGTATTCGCCGCCGCCAGTGTCATAGCCGTTGATGAAAGCTGCCAGGTCGGCGAAGCCCTCATTGAGCCAGGTCTCTTCGTTCCGATCCTGGTACCAGTGGATCATGTGCTGGAATTCGTGGGCCAGGACGCCATAGGTAAAGCGGGAATCCAGGGCGGTGGTGTCGGCGTTGATCACGAACATTTCGCGCTGGTTGGAATATTCGTTGACCAACTGGGAGATCGCATCGGCGGATGAAAAATACCCGGCGATCGAATTGCCGGCGCCCCGGGCATACAGGACGTGCAGGCGGGGGTCGCCATCGATTCCGGGGTTCCACTCGCTGCCGAAGAATTTCCGATTGGTCGGAATGATCTCCTGGTCGAAGGCGTCGGCCAGTTTTTTGACGGCATACTGGTTGACATCTAAGCCGTCCTCAACCCAGAAATAGACGTTCTCGGCGATGTAGGCCAGCCTGGCGGTGACCTGGTAATTGCGGTTTTCATCAACGTCCATCATCCAGAAGGTGTCCTGGTCGCCGACCTGCCGAGTCAAGGGGACGGGGTTGGGGTCGACGGGTACCTTTAATCCTTGCAGGCGCTCGGCCAGCTCAAGCAAGTCGTTGCTTGGGATGCTGGTTTCGGCCAGGGTTTGGAGGGTCTCCTGGGCTGCGGTAAAAGGATCCGGATCTAAATCCGGCGCATCTGCCAGGTCCGGGTTGGGGCTGGCGGCGGTTGGCTGCGGTTGGGCGATCGTTGCGGTCGGGGATGGCTCAGGCTGGGGGGAAAGGCTTTCGGTTGGGGCGGCTTGCGGCGCCTGGACTTCAACCATCGGGGTGGGGCGATCCGTGTCGATGCGATTCAAGAAGACTGTCCCGGCGATCCAGACCAGCGAGCACAGGCAGATCGACAGGAGCAGGAGAATGGCCAGGGGGGGTAAGATGTAGAGCAGCTTATTGGTAGGTTTGTTCATCATGTTCAAATTCCGTTAAGAGATAACATTCACAGTTTACTGATTACGGCACGAAAGCGGTGGGGCGTCGGCCGGGCGCAGTAAGATGGCAGCGGGCGGCGAGCCGAGGTTATCGAAGATTGCCACGGCGGCGGCTTGGCCGTCCGGGCAGGTGATGACCAGGACATCTGCACCGCTTTTGAAGGAATCGGGCGCTTCGTCCTGGGGCAGGTTAATGGCGAGATAGCTGCGCTCGAGCAAGTAAAACCCCAGGCGCGGGTAGGGCTGCGGCCCGAGCGGGTCGGGCGAACCGGGCTCGCCCTGGTTGGCCGGGTAAAAGCGCGGGTAGAGCGCCCGGCCGGCGATGGTCAATCCGTTGCCATCAGCCAAGGCAGCCAGGGACTGCTTTTGCTCTTCATCCAGGTTATCCGATGCTATAAGCTGTTCGACCATCTGGCGCTGGGTTTCCGGTGGGTAACGGGAGGGCAGGCTTCTTTCCAGGATGGGCGCCAGGCTGCCGAGGGCCAGCAAGGCGAGCGCCAGCAAGAGCAGAGAGCGGCGCGGCCTGGGGGCAATAGCGGCTTCCGGGTTGGCGCTGTCCAGGGCGGAAATCGCGGCCAGCGGTTGGCGGCTGAGTAACCGGGCAGCCCAGAGCGTGAGGGTGGCCAGCCCCACGCTAAAGTAGAGCAGCCCGATCCAATCCACGCTCAAGATATAGCGCCCACCGGAATTGCGGGCCAGGGCGTTGACCAATAGGTGGGAAAAGAAGATACCGGCGGGGAGCAAGCCGATCCAGCGCGCCTTGCGCCAGCTTTGTTGGATGCCAACCGCCAGCAAGGCCAGGTTAATGGTGATGGGGATTGCCGCCTGGCCGGGCAGGCTGCCGTCCCATTTCCGCCAATAGGGCAGGCGGCGGACATAATCTAACGCTGAGCAACAACTGGCGTAAAATTTTTCGGGCGAGCGGTGGCCGAAGAAACTGGCCAGGCTCTCAACCGGCCGGAAGGTGGATGGAAAGGTCAGGAAGAGCTGAACCTGGCTGTTCAAGTAATGATCGAGCATCGAACGGGCGATTTCCGCCGCGTTGCCCCGCATGGTCTCAAGCACTGCGCCGGCATCCGGACGAGTCGGAAGCGGGGTGGGGGTCGGCTGCCTGGGTGGGGTTTGGGCCGGGAAAGAGACAGGGAGATTTTGCCCGTTTTGTTCCCCGGTTGTGCGGCTGCCTGGTGAAGGTTCGGCAGCACCACCTGGCAGGGGCGTCGGGGCGGGTGTTGGCGCGGCTGGGGAGACATCGCGATAGCGCTGTTCCAGCCATTCGGTGCGAAAAGAGGGCGTGTCCAGGAAGACCAGGCCGGTCAGGGACCAGTTGCGATAGACCCAGGGGGCCAGCAGCAGGAAGAGCCCCAGGCCGAAGAGCAGGGCGTGGGTCAGCCACTGGCGGCCTTGTTTGCGATAGACCAGCCAGGCGATCCCGGCGGTTGGTAACAGCGCAGCGCCTAATTCTGGACGGACCAGGACCGCAACGCCCAGCAAACCGCCCGAAAGCAGGGCCAGGAGCGGCGAGCGCTTCTGCAGCCCACGGACGGCAACCCACACGAACAGCATCATCACCAGCATGGCCGGTATGTCCGCCATCAGCAGCTTGACATGGGTGGTAGTGACTGTCCCAGAGGCGGCGATGGCGGTGGCTTCGCGCAGGCTGACCAGCACAGCAGCGATAACGCCGGCCAGGCGGTTGTCCAGCGCTTTTCCGATCGCAAACATGAGCACCGGGATCAGGGCCAGCGCGGCAACCTGCCAGAAGATAACGCCCGCGCTGCCCTGGCCGCCGAGCAGGTGTACGCCGGCCAGGAAGAGGGTAAGAATCGGCCGGCGGACGTAGATATCGTTGGCAAAGCGCATCCCCTGACCGATCAGGAGGGATTGCGCGCTCATGTCGTAGACCAGGGCGTCCGAGTTGGGATAAGCCTCCAGGTTCGGCTGGCGGGGGATGGAGAGGAAATAGCTGGGTGGGGCCGGGGTGTCCAACCAGAGTAGCACGGATCCGAACCAGATGGCCAGGACAATCAGCAGGTCGAGGGTGGTCGGGAGCAGGCGCGGCAGGCGGGAAGAGCGGTCGGCGGCCGAACGGGCGGCCCGGCTGGCGAGGACCAACAGGCCCCAGGCGAGCATTCCAACCAGCCAGGCCAGGAAGACCTGCAGCTCCAGGAGCGGCGCACCCAGCTCGTTCCAGCCGGTCAGGATGGATTCGGCCTTGAAAGTGGTTTGGACCGTCCGGCGCCAGAGCCAGAACGTCAACCCGCCAAAGGCCAGGGTCAGCCAGAAGGCTGGCTGGCGGTAAAATAGGCTGGCTGGCTTCCATTGGCCGGGCGAGTCGGCTGAGCGGATGAGGAACAAGCCGGCCAGGTTTTGGGCGCAGATCCCGGCCAGCAGCCAGAAGAGCGGCAGCAGGCGGTGAAACAGGGCGGCCGCAACCGGCTCCTGGATCTCTGGCGCCAGGCTGATTGCGAACAGGCTGCCGGCCAGGCCGAGACCGCTCAAGAGGAGCAAGACGCCGCCCAGGCCGGGCTGGCGTAAACGCTCTGCCAGATTCCTGACCTGGGTGGAGGAGCGGGCTGGATTCTGCCAGGAGTGCAGGAACAGCCAGGCGGCGATCCCCAGCAGGGCCAGGACTGGGGCGATGATGGCCAGGCGGGCGGCCGAAAGGCTGAAGAGCAGCTCGTTCCCGGCTTCGGAAGGCTGCCGGAAGAGGGCGGCCAGCGCGGCAATGGCTTCCAGGGCGGCTACGGCAAGGTAGACACGCCAGGCCAGGAGGGTTTGTTTCTCAGACGGGGGAGTTTGCGCGCTCATCTTTCGGGCCGGGTTGTGTGTACTGCCGCGGTCGTCAATCCGAACACCACCCAGGTGTTTGGAACGGCGAATGAATCGGTTGAAAATACGACGGTTGCAAAGACAACCAGCCCAAGCAAGCCGGCCAGCCCCCAATAGTGCGAGCCTGCCCCGGGCCTGAACAATAGCGCCAGGCTGCAGCCCAATACAGCGATCACGAAGGAGGTGAACAGGACGGCGCCGACCAGGCCGGTCTCCGCCAGGAGCCGGGCGTACAGGTTTTTGGGCGTGACGAGCTGGTTTCCACGCTCGGTAGGTGTGATCTGGCGGATGATTTCGGGCAGGTTTTGATACGGCCGGTTTGGCAGCCGGGTGTTAAAGAAAAAGGCGTAATTACCAGGGCCGACGCCGAAAAATGGATAGTCTTCGTAGATGCGCAGGGCGGTCTCAGTGTAAGCGATACGCTGGCCGAAGGCGATGTATTCCAGGTAAGACTTGCCGACTGCCCGTTCGTCGCTCCAATAGCGCCACAGGCGGGAGAAATAGGGGTTTCTTGAGCCGACGAAGAACAGAACCCCGGCCAGGGCCAGGGTGGCCAGGGTGGCTTCGGCCCACCGCAGGCCAGGATGCTGGTGGGAATACTGGTTGAAGCGTTGCCAGGCGCGCTGCAGCCTGGTTTGGGCGGCTGCCGGGCGGGCGGGGTGGCCAGGCGGGGCGAACCTGCGGCCGACCAAGACGCTGATGAAGGTGATTATGACCAGGACGAACAGCCCGGTGCGGGAGAAGGTGAACATCAGCACCAGGCTGGACCAGGCCAGCAGGAGGGCTTCAAAGGTCAGCCAGCGGAAACGCCAGCGAAATACCGAACGGCGCAGGATCACCGCCGAAAGCAGCCAGGGCATCAGCAGAAAGGTGATCTGCTCGGCAAACCATTTTGGTTCGTAGGTGAAGCCGGAAATGCGGGTCGGGTAGAGCTCCTGGGTCGAGATCAGGCCCTGAAGCCGGTTGAGCAGGGCGAAATAGCTTTCATTAAAGTGCAGGATGTAAATCGCTTGCAACGAGCCCCAGGCCAGGACGAGGGCGAAGCCCAGGTAGAGCCAGCGGAGCGAGAAATTCAGATCTTCTTCGTCCTGGTGGTAGAGCACGGCGGTGAAGTAGATCGCTACGCCCAGGAACAGGGTGAGCAGGTTGCGCAGTAGGCGTGAGATCATGGTCACACCTTTGACCGCTTCCAGGTCCATTCCCAAGGCCAGGATAGAGCTGAGGATGGCCGCAGCCACAAAGGCGAGCAGGGGGAGAAAGGTAGCGGGGAGTTTCTTCTTGAACAGGCGCGGCAAGGTGACCAGCAAGAGCAGGGCCAGTAGCGGGTAGATCGCGAGTGGGCGCACCTGGGTCCTACCGCCGAACTCAGCCGGCAGGTAAGGAAAGCTAGTGAAGGGCAGCGAGACCAGGAAGGCAGCCCAAAAGAATTTTTGGGCCAGGTGGAGAACTGGTTTTAAGCGGTGCAGGTTCATGCGCGTTAGGCGGCGGGCGGCTGCCGGCGGAGCTTGCGGAGGAGCTGCGGCAGGCTCGGTGCGCCGGTAAGAGTGGCCAGCAGCCAGATCACCCAGGCCAGCAGCCCGGCAATTGCGCCGAAGAGCAACATTGGCCCACTCGGGCGGAGCGTCTCGGGGAGTGATTTTTTCAATGCCTTGATTTGTAAGTTCGGCGATAGCCCCAAGCTGGCATCTTTTTGCTGCTCGTAGCGCTGGTTGAATTCCTGGTACTGCCCATCCAGGTATAGCCGGCGCTCTTCCAGGGCGGGAAGGTCCGTCTCGATTGCGACCTGCAGGCGTTCTACCCACTCGACATAAGCCTGGCGAGGGGCGTCTTCGTCCGGGCGGGCGGCCAGGATTTCAATCCAGCCGGGGGAAAACTGGGTTATCCGACCGACCCAGTGCAGGATTTTCCAGCGCTCGGCGGTGGGTAGAGGTTGGTTCAGGTCTGAATTGTTTACTTGCACTAGCCAGTCGCGGAAGGCGGCCTGGGAGGCCTGGTAATCAAGCTCAAGCTGCTCGGTTTTGATCCGCTCGGCCCGGAGGGCGCGCATTTCTTCATCGATTTCGGTCAACAGCTCAGAGGCGCTCAAGGCCAGGTTAATGTTGCTGACTACTTTGCGGCTCCAGGAACGCACTGCCTGGTTGGAGCGCTTGGCGCTGCGATGGTCCGCCAGCAGGGTCCAGGTACCGGCCGTGCGCCATTCCGCTCGCAGCATCCCGCGCAGGCTGCGCAAGTCAATATCCAGCCAGTAGGGGTCTTCCTGGCGCAGCTCTTCGAGCGTTTCACGCAGGATGTCATCGGTGAAGATTGCCCCGGAGAGCTGCGACATCTGCCAGTTCTT
>JAYRWF010000327.1:0-4120 GCA_041918195.1 Anaerolineales bacterium | reverse complement strand
CTGGCTTTCGAGATAGGAACCAGCGCCCGCTCTGTTCAGGGCCAAAATTTGATTGAGACGATTAGCCTGGGCTATAAGACAGTCAGCCCGTTGAAGCTGATCCAGAAACTGCCCGAGCAAGGCAGCCAGCAGGTCAACCCGGCCTCAGCCATTGTAGCCGCCTTTAACCAACCCGTGGTCCCCCTGGGCGCTGACCAGGCCGATCTACCCGCAGCGTTCAGCCTTGAGCCTGCTGCCGGCGGCCGTGGGGAGTGGATTAATACCAGCACGTATATTTTTTACCCCCAGCCAGGACTTTCAGGAGGCGCCACTTATCGTGTAACGGTAGATCCACAACTCGAAACCAGCACCGGAGCCGCTCTGGAGAACTCGGAAAGCTGGCAATTTTCTACCGCCTTACCCCGGGTCGAACGGGTGATGCCCGCCCTGGGCAGCCCGGCAATTGACCTGGACGGGACAATTGTACTTACTTTCAATCAAGCAATGGACCCCGCGAGCGTCGAAGCCAATTTTCGGCTGGAAGATCCGGCTGGAAATTCTATCCCGGGCAGTTTTACCTGGACCGCCGAGAAGAATGAATTTACCTGGCAGCCGGCAAATATGCTGGCGCGGGATACTTTATACAACTTAAGGATGGAGGCAGGCGCTCGCTCGCAAGGTGGAGCGCCACTTGCCACAGAATACCAGGCCAACATTCTCAGCATCCCAGAGCTCCGGGTAGTTAGCTCCAAACCTGCCCCAGGTGGCCAGGTTGATCCTTATAGCGGGCTCTCCTTGCGCTTGAGCGGACCTATCGAACCCAAAAATCTCAGCGAGGTCATTCGCTTTGAGCCGCAAGTTTCCGGGGTAAGCACTTACTGGGATCAAACAGAACGCGCCCTCTATATCAACGGATACTTTGAGCCCTCGACCGATTATCGCCTGGTGATTTCGCCAGCGCTTAAAGATCCATGGGGCAGCTCGATCGGAGGGGCAAGCGGAGCGGATTACACACTGGACTTCCAAACCCTGCCATTGCAACCCAGTGTGTGGATCGGCGCAGGTTATGGACCGCAGTTCCTGACCGGGCAGGATCGCGCCGTGGCTGCCCAGGTCAGCGGCTTTGCCAGCCTACCGCTCTCGGTGGGCAGCGTCCCAGTGATGGATTTTCTGCGTATGCAAGGGCAGAATGGCTATGAGATCTGGCGCAATTACCTGCCCGCCGATGAGCGCACATGGAAGCAAGCCATTGAAGGAAATCCAGACCGGACCCAAGAAACCGAAATTTTTCTCTCACCTGAGCAGACGACCCTACCAACCGGGATCTACATGTTGGCAGTCGATACTTCCCTGGATGCCAAGAGCATCCAAAAAATTTTGATTATCGTCAGCAATATCCACCTGACGCTGAAAGTCAGCGCCACGGATGCCCTGGCCTGGGCAGTGGATCTGCAGAGCGGAAATCCCCTGGCGGGGACCCCAATCACCTTGTATACAGCGGATGGGGCAGTCCTGGCTAGCGGAATCACGGATAAACAGGGATTGTTCTACAGCACAATTCCAGATCGGGCGAATATTTATGAAGCAATTACCGCGCTAATCGGCCAGCCTGGCGAGGACCTTTTTGCCGCCGCACTATCCACCTGGGACCAGGATATTAATCCCTGGTCATTTGACCTCCCCACTGATTATCAGGGACCCCGCACGCGCGCTTACCTGTATTCAGATCGTCCAATTTACCGCCCCGGCCAAACAGTCTATTTCCGGGGTATTGTCCGACAGGCTTATAATGGCCGCTACGAGATCCCAGCTTTGAATGAAGTTAAAGTCCAATTTTTTGATGATCAAGGCCAGGAAGTCAACACCCTCAACCTGCCACTATCAAAATACGGTACTTTCCACAGCCAGCTTGAGTTGCCTTCAAATCTCCGACCAGGATCCTACAGCCTGAGCATTCCTGACCTGGGTTATAACTACCTGAGCATCCCGGTTGCCGATTACCGCAAGCCCGAGATCAATCTTCAGACAGCCTTCGACACCGCTGAAGTAACCGCTGGAGAGAAGCTACAGGCAGTAGTGAAGGCACGCTATTTCTTCGATGCCCCGGCAGGCAATGTGCCGGTGAATTGGACCTTGACTGTCCAGCGAGCGACCTTTGACCTGCCAGGATATTCAGTTGGGCTGCATGGCGCTGAAACCTGGTATTCCAACCCAGGCTGGGTGGACCCGCAGGTTGCTAGCGGTGTAGGAATTACCGCCCCTGACGGCACCTTGCGCCTGGACCTTGGGCCAGCGGAAGCAGGCGTCGCCCGCCAGGAACTCACCCTGGAAGTCACCGCCGAAGATGAAAGCGGTTTGCCAGTTTCCACCCGGACCAAGGTCCTGGTTAACCCCAGCGATATCTTCATTGGCCTGAGGTCCGAGCAGTGGACTGGCCGGGCGGACGAGCCGTTCGGCTTTGAGGTGAAAACGGTCCGGTCGGATCAAAGCCCGGCAGGCGGGATCAGCCTGCGGGCCGAATTTTCTCAGGTGAGCTGGGTACTCGACTCCAGTAAACCCAACAACACCTTCACTGGACCCTCTTACCGCCCAGAATATAGCCCTGTGGCAAGCACAGACTTCCTGACTGGCCCGGACGGCCTGGCGCGCCTGGAATTCACCCCGCCAGACCCGGGCATCTACCAACTTGACGTGTTCAGTCTACCGGACAACGGCCCAGAAACCAGGACTGAAATCATTGCCTGGGTAGGCGGAGCGGGCCAGTTCACATTCCCTACCCTGGATAACCGCCATATCGAGCTCACCGCCGACCAAACCGGTTACCAGCCCGGCGATAAAGCCCAGGTCTTCATTCCTAACCCATTTCCAACCAGCGTCCAGGCCCTGGTCAGCATTGAGCGCGCCAAGATCTTGCGCTACTCGATCCAAGTCCTTGAACCAGGCGGCAGCGCTTTCAACATCCCGCTAACTGATGAAGATGCTCCGAACGTTTATGTCTCCGTCACCCTGCTGGGGCTGGATGGACAAGGCCAGGTCGATTTCCGCCAAGGCTACATCAACCTACCCGTCGAGCCGCATGCCCAGACCTTGAACGTCCAGGTCACCAGCCAGCCAGAAGTCGCCGGCCCAGGGGAGACGGTGGAGTTCGAAGTCCTGGTAACCGATTCACAGGGCACACCGGTCCAGGGAGAGTTTTCTCTAGCCGTGGTAGACCTGGCCGCGCTCGCACTGGCCGATCCAAATTCCCAAGGAATCGTGCCAGCCTTTTACAATACCCAGCCGATTGGTGTGCGCACTGGGATTCCTTTAGCTGTGTATGCAGCTCGCAAGGTTGAGCAGATTTTTGGGGGTGGCGGCGGCGGCGATGGTAGTGGGGTTCAAACCATCCGCGAGCGTTTCCCGGATACGGCCTTCTGGCAGGCTGACTTGATCACCGATGCTGCCGGGAAGGCGCGCGTCAGCCTGGTTTTGCCCGACAATCTCACTACCTGGTGGGTAGAAACGCGTGGCTTGACTGCCGATACCCGGGTCGGACAGGCTTCGACCGAGATTGTTGCCACCAAAGAATTGCTCGTCAGGCCAGTCACACCTCGCTTTCTGGTAGCAGGCGACCGGGTCGAGCTGGCGGCTGTCGTCCAAAACAATACCAGCCAGGAGATCAGCGGCGAGGCAACCTTGCTGGCCGAAGGTGTTTCCTTGGAAGACCCAAGCGCTGCTCGCCAAAAGTTCAGCATGCCAGCCAATGGGCGGATTCGATTCAATTGGTGGGTGCACGTCGAAGATCAGGAAACTGCCCGGCTGACCTTCTCCGCCGCCGCCCAGGATGGCACCCTGCAGGATGCCGCGCGACCGGTATGGGGTGATCTGCCCATTCTTTCCTATTCGGCCCCCCAGACTTTTCGAACAGCCGGCTACCTGGACCAGGGCGGAGAGCGCACTGAATTGGTCAGCCTGCCCAGGTTTTATGATCCTGAGGCCCAACCGGATAGCGGCAGCCTGAGTCTGGAGCTTGCACCCTCCCTGGCAGCTACCATGATCAGGGCTCTGGATGTCCTCGAAGAAAACGAGTGCCCTTGCATCGACCTGACCGTCTCGCGCTTCCTGCCAAACCTGGAGTTATACCGTGTATTCAAGCAGTTTG
>JAYRWF010000326.1:0-1540 GCA_041918195.1 Anaerolineales bacterium | reverse complement strand
CGTTGGTCAGGCTGGCCTGGGAATAGCTGGGCAGCGGTATCCGCGGGGTCAGGGCGGTCAGGAGCATCCCGATCGCCAGCAGGCCGAGACCCGCATAGATCAACCGCCGCTCGCCAAACTTGCGACTCCATTTCCCGATGTAATAGCCTTGTACCGCGACAACAATGATCCCAATATACACAAACAGGATCGTATTTCCCCTGGCGGCCAGCCCTAACCGGCTGAGCGTGAATAGTGAAAAGAGCTGTTCAAAGCCGCCAAAAACGACTTGCTGAGAAAAGATGAGTACCAGCAACAAGCCCACTGCCGGGTGAGAAAGGGCTTTCAGTAAATCGGTAAAAGAAAAGGATGGCTTATGTCCGGATTGGCCGCGTTTTTCGACGGGCAAGGTTTCGGGGAACCAAAACCAGGTCAGTAAGATGGAAACCAGGGAAAAAAGCGCCGCGATAAATGCGGGGACGTGGTAATTGTTACCACTGGCGGCCAGGGATAGGAAGGCAATCACCGGTCCAATGACAAAGCCCAGGCCGAAAGCTGCTCCGATCAACCCTAGACCCTGGGTGCGATTTTTATCAGTGGTGCTATCTGTGATTGCTGCCTGGGCGGTGGCGATGTTAGCGCCAGAAAGACCGTCAATCAGGCGGGAGGCAAACAGCATCCACAGGTTGGTCGCAAGTCCCAGGATCATAAAGCCAGTAAGCGTGCCAAGCTGGCTGATGAGCAGCACTGGCTTGCGCCCAAAACGGTCGGATAGCCGGCCGAGCAGTGGCGCGCCAATGAACTGCATCACCGGGTACGCGGCGCCCAGCAGGCCAATGAGGAGCGGGGTGGCGTTGAAACTGGTGGCATAGAGCGGCATCAGCGGGATGATAATAGTGACCCCGAGAAGGTCGATCAGGACAATAATAAAGATGGGCAGGATTTTCTTGAAATCGAGCTTGTCTTCGGCCGATGGTTGGTTTTTTTGCTGGGTCTCGTGCATAGGGTCGAACTCCTTAAGTAGGTTTTGATAACTCTTCAATGATTTGATCTAACCAGGCCAGCTCGTCGGTTAAGAAACGCGCCTGGCGCTGGATGACTCGCTGCAGGCTGCCGCGATGAGTGGGCGCTTGCAGGACAGCTTGCTGGACGGCTTGCAGGGCTTGCCGACGGGATTGAAGCAAGGGCAGTGCTTCAGGGCTAGATAGGTTATCCAGGAAAGCCAGCCCAATATCGCTGGTAAAACTCGGCGCTGGGTAAGCGGCCAGGCTTTCGCGTAGCAACTGCTGAAAAGCTGCCTCGCCGGCTTCAGTTAGCCGGTAAACTTTGCGCGGGGGGCGATTACCCTCCTGGGTCTGCTCTTCGATGATCCAACCATCTTCGGCCATTTTATTCAACAGGTAATAAGCGGTGGCCTTGCTAATATTGGTGCAAAGCGCTAACTGATCTTCGATGGTCTCAAAGAGCTGGTAGCCATGCATTTCTTGTTGGCGCAGGACGCCTAGCAGGAGGAGTTTACGTTCCATTTATAATCCAATTCCGAATAGTCAATATTGACTAT
>JAYRWF010000325.1:0-1876 GCA_041918195.1 Anaerolineales bacterium | reverse complement strand
ATTGTCGTTGAGCTTGAAAAAATCGTTGGCAAGGCTGGTGTGCTGTCCACTTCCGAGGATTTGGCAGTCTACAGCTACGACGGCACCTTTGCTGAGCACCGTCCGGAGGTTGTTGTCTTGCCGGTTTCGACAGACCAGGTCAGCCAGGTGGTGAGGCTTGCCGCGGCGGAAAATATCCCAGTTGTGACGCGCGGGATGGGCTCTGGACTGGCTGCGGCTTCCGTGCCGTTTAGCGGCGGGATCACCCTTTCGCTGACTCGGATGAACCGGATCCTGGAGATCGATCCGATCAACGCCACCGCACAAGTTGAAGCGGGCGTGATCACTGCCGATCTACAAACCGCGGTTGAACAGGTTGGATTGTTCTACCCGCCTGATCCGTCGAGCATCAAACACTCCACCATTGGCGGGAATATTGCCTGCAATGCTGGCGGGCCGCGCTGCCTGAAATATGGTGTCACCGGGGATTATGTGCTAGGCCTGACCGTGGTACTGGCAGACGGTCGGGTCTTGCGTTGTGGTGGTAAGCTGATCAAAGATGTCGCCGGGTACGATTTGAAAGCCTTGTTTACCGGATCAGAAGGAACGCTTGGGGTGATCACCGAGGCCTTACTCCGCCTGCGGGCCAGGCCCAAAGCCGCCCGAACTGCACTGGTGGAATACCCGCGGCTAGAGGATGCTGCTTGCTCGGTCAACGCGATTCTGTCTGCGGGGATCGTCCCGGCTACGCTCGAGCTGATGGACGAAACCGCACTGGCCTGCATCGAGGAGGCCATGCATTTGGGCCTGCCGCTGGATGTGGAGGCCACCCTGCTGATCGAAAGCGATGGGAACGAGGCCGGGGTCGTCCAAAGAGAAATCGAAGCAATCGCCGAAATCTGCCGGGCGTGGGGGGCTCGGCAGGTCAAAGTGGCCCAGGATGAGACCGAGCGGGCCAGCCTGTGGAAGGCGCGCCGTTCCGTTTCGCCGGCCCTGGCGCGCAAGGCGCCCAACAAATTGGGCGAAGATATCACCGTGCCGCGCAGTGCGATCCCGGAAGCAATCCGCCAGTTGAAAGCGATCAGCAGCCGTTACGGCCTGCCAATCGTCATTTTTGGTCACGCCGGGGACGGGAATCTACATCCGAATATCCTGTTCGACAAGCGCGTCCCGGAACAATGGGAGAAGGTAGAACGGATGGCGGCGGAAGAATTCGCACTTGCGCTGCAGCTTGGCGGTACGCTTTCGGGCGAGCATGGGATCGGCGCGTTGAAGCGCCCCTATCTGCGCGACGCGCTAGGAGATATATCGATTGAAATTCAGAAGCGAATCAAAGCTGCGCTGGATCCGCTCAACATAATGAATCCCGGGAAGATATTTCCTGACTGACTTCTGGTTTGAAAAATTCAGTGAGTTATCAACAGACGATTTATTTTTTTCGGATCAACCAACAAGATAAGGAGCATTATATGTCAACCAACGTACCTGCAGGATATTTACCCACCAACCAACCCGACCTGTTTTTCGAGGACAATGGGGTTGGGCGGATGAAAAAAGAAGTTTGGGAAGCCAGCGATGCGCAAATCGACGCGATCTTGGCGGATTATGGTATCCCCTCCCCGATCGAATGGGGCAAGCCTGGGGCGTATATCCAGACCACCACTCGCTGGCAGGTGGAAGCTAACCGTAAAAAGAACGATGTGGTCTTCATTCCAGTTGGTTGTACGGAGCTGCATGGCAAGCACCTGCCCAGTGCGGCGGATACGCTGTATGTCAGTGCGATTTGCGAGGGTGTGCGCCGCTACACTGCCAAGCGTGGCGCCCCGGTCAACCTGGCCCTGCCGCCGCTGAATTATGGCGGCCATCCGTACCATCACCTGGGCATGCCCGGCACCGT
>JAYRWF010000324.1:0-6030 GCA_041918195.1 Anaerolineales bacterium | reverse complement strand
GGCAGTTTTTCCCATACCTGGGGCAGGTAGGTTGCCCGTTGAAGGCCATCCTTCAGGATCACCCCATCGATGCCCGGGCGGAGTTTATCAAGCAGATCGACCGGACCGCTGTAATCCAGAGGTTTGGCCAGGGTGAGGCGGGAAATTTCAATCTGAAGTTGTTCCAGTTCACCAGGCTTGACGGGTGGAAAGCGGTAGTCTTGCAAGCCGGCAGCCACGGCATGCTCCTGAACATCGGCAGCCAGGGGCAAATACGGCTCAAGGGCGCCGATACAACCGCGCAGCATCCCAGCGCGAGTCAGGGTAACGAAACTGGCGGCGCGCTCCTGCAAGCGGGCAGGCAGGTTTTTCAGGTCCAATGGCGGTACAGGACGTCCTTGAACCGCCTCGCCGAGGGCCTGGCGCGCAATCTTGAGCAACTGCTCACGTTCCGGGTCAGTTAAACGATCTTCCATAGGCGCCTTAATCACAGAGTTGTTGGTAATTCCGATCGTAGTACAACAAGGGCGAGCCGCCTGAGCCATTTTTTACTGCCAGAACCTCACCCAGGAAAACCGTGTTGTTACCCGCATCGAGTTGGGCAGCAACCCGGCAGTCCAGCCAGGCCAATCCGCCAGGAATCAACGGCGCGCCGCTGACCAGCTCAAAACATGATAACCCCTCAAACCGATTTTCAGCATCGGGGATGCGACCCGCAAACCGCTCAGAAAGGTCCTGTTGTTCAGCGCTCAAGATGGTGACGCCAAACCGACCCGTGCCAACCACCAGCCGGTGGGTACGGGCGTTTTTAGCCAGAGAAATGGAAACCAACGGCGGGTCAAGAGAAATGGAGGTGAAAGAGCTGACCGTCATGCCGTGTTGCTCGCCAGTTGAACGGGCGGTCACCACGGTCACACCGGTTGTCCACTGACGCATCACCAGCCGAAGCTCATCCGGCTCTACTGGAGCATCTGGGAGGTTGGGAATTTCGAGGGATTGGTCTTCTGTCATAGAATCTCCTGCTGATATTATACTCAAATCCCCCTTTGCAAAATCGAAGCTTTATGCTAAACTTGCAAGTCGGTTTCCGTAATGCCCACCCCTGGCAGGAGACCGTGCCAGAGTTCTGGCAGCCACCCCTGGTGGCGCTTTCCACTCCCGGCCCATCCACGATGGTGTCTGGGGGTAAACCCGAGGAAAGGAGGATTACCCATGCGCGAATATGAGTTGGTCTTCATCGCCAAGTCTGACCTGGATGAAACGGCTTTAACAGACACCATCAATAAGGTCAAGAGTTGGATCAGCGATGCAAAGGGCGAGGTTAACAAGGTTGACCTGTGGGGCAAACGCAAGCTTGCCTACCCCATCCGCAAGCAATCAGATGGCATTTATGTCCTGATGAATGTTCAAATGGATCCGAAGTTTGGCGCGACCCTGGAACGCAACTTGCGCTTCACCGAACCGGTGATTCGCTTCTTGCTGATTGCCAAATAATCGATCCAAACCGTTGACTTCGATCCAAATCTCCCACAGGAGGAATGATGGGCCGAGGATTAAACAAAGTTATGCTGATCGGGCGCGTCGGGAGAGATCCCGAAATGCGTTACACACCTTCCGGACGACCGGTGACCACCTTCAGCATCGCCACCAGTCGCTCCTGGAATACTGCGGATGGCGGGCGGCGAACCGAAACCGAGTGGTTTAACATCGTTGCCTGGAGCAACCTGGCCGAAATTTGCAAGCAATACCTGGCAAAGGATCGCCTGGTATACGTCGAAGGACGTTTGCAGACCCGGCATTGGGAGGATCCGGAAGGGAATAAACACACTGCCATCGAGGTAGTCGCCAACGAGATGATCTTGCTCGATGAACGTCGCGAAGGCAATCAGGCTGGAGAAACTTACCTCGAAGACGGTGATGACGAATACCCATTTTAAGCACGCGGACGCAAAACCAGTCCGCATAGGAGTACAATTGTGAGCAACCAACCCGCTAATCCAAGCGAAGGCCAGGGTGGAGGACCACGCCGGTTCTTCACTCGCCCAAAAGAATGCCAGTTCTGCACCGATAAGAACGCCGTTATCGACTACAAGAACGTGGAACAGATCCGGCGATTTATCACGGACGAGTCGAAAATTCGACCCCGTCGCCAAACCGGCACCTGCGCCAAGCACCAGCGCGAGCTGGCAGTCGCCATCAAGCGCGCCCGGCACCTGGCCCTGGTTCCGTTCAAAGGCGAATTCTATCGCTAAGTCTTATGGCTAATCCAACCCAAAAACCTGTACCACCCGCCCTGACCAAGAAACACCTGGCGAAATTGCAGCGCGAGGCCATGTGGCGCCGATACCTGATTATCGGCACCATTGTAGTCCTGGCGCTGATCGTCGGCGTGGTCTTGTACGGCCTGGTCTTCCAGACCGTGATCCAGGCAGGACAGCCCGTAGCAACCATCGATGACCAGAAAATCACCACCCGGCAGTTCCAGGATCGGGCTCGTTTTCAACGCGCCAACCTGCTGAACAACGCCTTCCAAACCTACCAGTTCGCCCAATCTTTTAACGATCCTTCTTTCCAGTCCTCTTTCGCCAGCCAGATGCAGCAAATCAAAGCTCAGCTCGAGACGACTGCCCTGGGACGACAGGTCATCGACACGATGGTTGAAGATGTGGTGATCGAGATGGAAGCAAATCAGCGCGGCATCCAGGTGACTGACGAAGAGTTACGTGGCTCGTTTGAGGAAGTGTTTGCTTACTACCCGAACGGTACACCCACCAGCGAGCCCACCCTGGTTCCCCTGGCGACATCCACTTTATCCGCCTTGCAATTAAGCCTGATCCCGCCTACCGCTACTCCGCAGCCAACAGCAGTTATCACCGCGACGGAAGTAATTACCCCCACCGCGGTTCCACCGACACCGACTGCCACCTCCTTCCCCACCCAGACCGCCGTACCTACGGCTACACCTGACACCGTAGAAGGCTCAGATTTCTATACTCAGGCGATCGAAAACTTCTCAGGGAATTATGGCGTTCCGGAAAATGAATTCCGGGCAACCCTGAACGAGATCCTAAAAGCCCAGCTCTACCGCCAACGCCTGCAAGAATCGGTCCTGGCCGAGCTCGATCTGTCGCGCACCGAAGCGCAGGTCTGGGCACGTCACATCCTGGTCGCTGATGAGACCCTGGCGAAAGAGATCTATGATCGCTTGCAGCAGGGTGAAGACTTCTGCGCCCTGGCGGCGGAATTTTCGACCGACACCAGCAATAAAGACACCTGCGGCGACCTGAACTGGTTTCCGAAGGGTCAGATGGTGATGGAGTTCGAAGAGGCAGCATTCGCGCTTGAAGTTGGTGAAATTAGCCAGCCAGTGAAGAGTAGCTTCGGATACCACATCATCCAGTCTCTTGGAAACGAAGAACGCCCACTGTCGGACAGCGAGTACCAGACGTTACAGGATACCAAGTTCCAGGAATGGCTCGATGCCCGCAAAGCCGGGCGCCAGATCAGCATCCTGGAAGAGCGCTGGCCCAGCCGGGTTCCAGCCGAGCCCGTCTGGCCGCTGGCATTTGACCAGTTCATCAGCCAGATCCAACAGCCGGTTCCCCAACCGACCGTCATCCTGGAAACGACACCCACCCCTTAATATCACCCATTAAGTAATAAAAGCCGGCAGCGCCGGCTTTTATTACTTAATGGGTGATTCAATCGAAGATTTCTTCAACCTGGTCCAGCTTCAGGCTAACCACCTGGCTGGCTGAATCGCGCCCCATAGTCACACCATAAATTACCTCTGCAGCCTGAACCGTGTTGCGGTTGTGGGTGACAATTACAAACTGGGTATGGTCGCTCAACTCGCTCAACAAGTCCCTGAACCGTCCGACATTGGCCTCGTCCAGCATGGCATCCACCTCGTCGAGCACACAAAACGGGGTTGGCGAAACTTTCATCAGGGCAAATACCAGGGAGGTAGCCGTCAGGCTGCGCTCGCCGCCCGACAAGAGCGATAGGCCCTGGGAACGCCGGCCGGGCAAGCGCGCCTCGATATCAATGCCGGTATCGGTCAGGTTGTCTGGATCTGTCAACACCAGGCGGGCTGAGCCGCCCCCAAACAAGCGTTGGAAAATCAGCTTGAATTCAGCCGCTACCGCTTCGAAAGTCTTGCTGAAATCACGCTCCATCAAGCCATCCAATTCCTGGATCACCTGGTGAATACCCGCTTCGGCGTGTTTCAGATCTGCCACCTGGCCGGTCATGAATTGAAAACGTTCTTTGACCGATCTATACTCCGCTTGCGCATCCGGATTGATCGGGCCGATCCGGCGCAACTGGGCTCGCTGGCGCTTGATCGCTTCATCAACATCCACCGGAAGTTGGACCAGGCGGGGTAGTTGCTCGACCATCCCTTCCATCGGCAAAGGCGCCTGTCCAGAGACCTGGTCAGCATATTCAAAAGCGACCAGCCCAAAGTCTTCTTCGATCCGGCGCTGCAAGGATTGGAGCGATTCCTGTCGGCGGGTTAACCCTATGCGGGTCTGCCCATAACGATGATCGGCCAGGCTGACCGCCTGGCGGGCGGCGGCTTCCGCCTCTTCCAGGGCAGCTTGTTCCTTGTCCAGGGTGAGCAACTCGGCTTCGACCGGGACGATCTCAGCCTGGAGTCTTTCCAAATCCTGGTTGACCTGAAGCTCCTGTTGGCGAGCCTGTTCTTTACCCTCCGCCAGGGCAGCCTGGCTGGCGCGAATTTCTTCCACCCGGTCTTTCAAAGAAGCCGCTCGGGCAGTGGATTTATTCCGGTTGGCCTGGTGTTCTTCCAGGCGGCGCTGCTCGTCTTTTAAAGCGCGCTCAGAAACCGCGATCATCGTATTCCAGTGGGCCACCTGGGTCTGGTATTCATCCAGGACCAGGCCGGCCAGATCGGAATTACGCTGGCGCAGGTCATCGCGAGCAGCCTGGATTTTTGCAGATAATTCTTCCAGCTCCTGGTGGTTACGGGCCATCTCATGACGGGCTTTTTCGATCTGCTCATCAAATCGTTGGCGCTGTTCATGCTGCCAGGAAGCCTGGCGCTCAGCTTGCTCGGCTGCCAGTTCGGCCTGGCGGGCGGCCAGGCTGGCCTGCCCGGCCGCCTGGCGCGCCTGGCGTTGTTCCTGGTTTATCCGCTCCAATTCGCGCTGTAAGCCATCAATGTTCAATTCGATCTGGTGGCGTTCCTGGCGCAGCCCATCCAAAATTTGCTCAGCTTGCAGGCGCTGATCCACAATCTCACGGCGCTGGCGCTGGCGGGCCAGCACATTCGAACCAGCCTCACTACTTTCAGTCGATTGACCGCTGAGCACCGGACCACTGGCAAAAAATAACTCGCCATCCAGGGTTGCCAGGCGCAACCGGGAGACGCTTGGGCCGATTTCATCCGCCCAAGCGATCGATTGGAGCAGAGCCCGTGCAGCCGCTCGATCGCGCACAATCCAGGTCGATCCAAGCAGCAAATTTAATGCCGGGCGAAGCTCTGAACTGGTTTGAACCAGCTCACTGGCTATACCTACCCATCCTTCGGCCAGCAAAGCCGCCGGATCCAGGCCAAGCTGGGCAGGAGGGAAGCTGTTTTCGTCCTTCAGTTGGTTAAGCGGAAGGATCGCAACTCTACCAGCCTGGCTTTCCATTTGTTGGAGCGCTTCTTCCAAATCTGCATCCAACAGGACAGCTTCCAGGAATTCACCCAAGGCGGCGCTAATCGCCCGTTCAAGCTCGCTGGAAACATCCAGGTATTGGTTCAGCGCACCGGATTTCCCACGGACGCGATCCTGGCGAATCGCCTGCAATAAAACCCGCGTGCCCTCAGCATAGCCAACCAGGCCGCTCTCAGCCTGCTCGAGCACTTCCGCGCGCGCTTTCAATCGCTCAAGCTCTGCCAGGGATTGTGAAAAAGCCCGGTTGATCTGCTGGTGGCTTTCTTCTTGAGCGCGCAGTTCCTGGCGTCTACCCTGCAGTGCGGTTTCGACTTCCAAAGCAGCCTTTTCCTGGGCCTCACTGCGCTCCTGGGCGGCTTTCTTG
>JAYRWF010000323.1:0-3115 GCA_041918195.1 Anaerolineales bacterium | reverse complement strand
TTGACGACCCTCAAAAAGCCCAGGAAACTGTTTTGCACAACCTTCTTCTCGACTATGCGAAAACCGCCTACGGAAAAGAACATGGCGCGGCCAACATTGATCAGTTAAATGATTACCAGCGCGCTTTTCCGATCGCGTCCTACGCGGATTACCGGCCGTTGATTGAGCGCGACATGAGCGGAGCGATCTCCACCCTATTATGGGAAGAACCATTAGGTTGGGCAATCACGCGTGGCACCACGCAAGGCGAATCCAAGTACATCCCGATGACTCCGACCGATATGCGTTTGCGAATAAACGCCGGGCGAGCCATGATGAATTATGTCGCCAGCACAAAACGCCTGGACCTGTTTAGCGGAGTGAATCTTAACCTGAACTTTCCGGCTGTAGTCGGGACGATAAAAACCGGCGAGCGCGAAATCGAATACGGCTACAGCTCAGGTATCTACACGAAGTACGTCTCGGCTTTTACACCGATTCGCTCCGTGCCAAGCCAGGATGAAATTGATGCCCTGGGGGGTGGAAAATCCGTCAAAGATTGGGAAAGGCGATTTGAACTGGCTTACGAAAAATGCAAGGATCTGAATGTCAGCCTGGTGGGAGGGGTTGCCCCAACTGCACTGCGCTTTGGTCGTTATCTGCACCATGCCCACCGTCTATATCCGAAGGACCTCTGGAAGACTCAAATATTAACCCTGGGTAGCGTACCAGGAATAAATACCCGTTACCAACCCAGCCTGCAAGCTATGTACGGGACGGTAGCAATCCGAGAAATCTATGGGGCAACGGAAGGTATGTTTGGGCAGCAACGCGATGAGAAGCGCGCCTGGACGCCAAACTATGATTTATTTCTCTTTGAGGTCGCTACCCGCAACGGGGTGAAGCTCTTACATGAAATGAAACCAGGCGAAATGGGTGGGCTGGTCGTCAGTACACCTGTCCTGCCGCGCTACCGGATTGGCGATTTGATTCGAGCCTTCGAGCCACCCTATTTTCGGTGCATTGGGCGCGAAAAATGGAGCACCCCATTGCGCTATGCCTGGGATGAACTGACAACTTTTAACCTGGGCCAATTATAGGTGATGGATGAGGGCTGTGCACCGGTAATAGCTGGTACACAGCCCTATGCGTAAGACATCAAGCGCTGCGCTTGCCGAGGCCACGCGTGAGAATCGATATTCCCAGGATAATCAAGGCCACAGCCCAGATGACGCCCCAGTTGATCAGGTCTCCCAATCCAACTCCAATCAGGATCACCGCCAGGATAATGGTGCCGGTAATAGGTTTCCGATAAGCAGGCACAAGCACTCTGATTAGAACCAGGAGCAGCAGGATCACTCCTGCGCCGATCAGGACCAAAGGCCAGGCCTGGAGTATCTTTTCAAAGCCACCCATCATAGGTAAATCATCGGCACGTTGGAGAAGAGAATCAATCATCCCAAGGTTGCTGGCCAGGAATACCAAACCAGCCCAGATGAAGATCGCGGCCCAACCTAAACGGGCCAGAGGATCATCCTGCCACTTTTCTTCCCAGGTCTTCTCTTCGGTTTTTTCGTCGTGCTTCTCGCGCTCTTTTTCGTCAAATTTCTCGTCGGCCATACTGCCCTCCCGGTTGAAAAAATTACGGTCAGCGCTTACCCCTGAGGCGCAGATGATTAATGCCTTATTAATATACCACAAGTCAGTCCAGGATTCCAGCTACCAGGCGAGATCTGTCAGCGCGTGCGTAATAATTTCGGTAGGAGCGGGTCTCCTCCAGCAGGAGTTTTAAGCTGGCTTCAGCCCCTCCAGCAGATGGAAGTGGTCGGGGGTTCTTTTGATCGACCTGGTTCTCACCCTCCAGTTCAGGACTTTCCGGTTGTTTAAAAAGAATCTGGCCAGGTTGTGGCTCCGTCCAAAGAAAATAACCAGCCTCCATCATCCATTGCAAACCTTTTCGGATCGTTATTTCACGTTGGGCCAGACCGGCAGCCAGGCGGCCCAGGGGCGTCTGACCGCCTTCTTGGTGAAGGCAATACTTGACCATACCGGCCAGCCGGTTCAGGTAATAGTTTAAGTCATCGGTTCGCGGCATGACCGAAAACAGAAAAATCGTGGCTGGTTTGGTTCGCTGAATGACATCTTGGAGAACCTCCGGTCCTGGAGGAGGAGTCCAGATCACGAGAGGCGCGCCCCCAATCAGTCCACCTCTACCGGCAGCCGTGACTCCTTTGGAAGCCAAAAGCTCCAACGCCTCACCTTCTGCCCACACCTGTGCATCAACACGCTTCTTCAATTCCAACAAAGCGCGCAGAGGGTGTTCCAACTGGCGCAGATCTTCAATCGCAGGTTGGTAAAGGGGTTCTGCCCGGTGGACGGCCTCCGGTGAAGTGCGATAATCCAACCATTCCAATTGAAGCGACCGCTGGCCGCGGAAAGTCACCCCGCGCAGGCTAAAAGCCAGATCAAAACGGCCTTCCGGTAACGGCCAACCAGCACCTTGCCACCAGATCAGTTTTTGCGAAATCCCAGCCGAATTTTGCACAATAACCGAAAGGTGTTCGCCGCCCCGCCCAACTGGACCTGCACTGACAAGCTGCAAGTCCCGGCTGGCCAGTACCAAGGGCGGATTGCCAGCGCCAAACGGTGCTAACCTTTCGATTTCAGTAGCCAGGTCAAGGCTCAGCTCGGACATGTCAAGATACGCATCGATCGAGAGAGTCGGTTCGGGCAAGGTCGGGGTTTGCTCCAAAATTCGCCACAGGCCGCGTCGGAAATCGTTAATTCCTTCCGATCGCAAAGCAAATCCAGCCGCCATGGCATGCCCACCATGATCTTCGAGAAGAGCGGCTTGGGTTTTTAGCAGGTTGGCAAGATGAAGGCCTTCCACTGAGCGAGCCGAGCCACGCGCCAAGCTCCCTGGAGGGCTGGAGATCAAAAACACCGGCTTATGGGTGTATTCCACCAGGCGGCTGGCAACAATGCCTAAGATGCCGGCCGGCCATTCTGGATGAGCAAGCACCACAGCCGGCCCAGCCGCCAGGTCAGGATTGCGCTCAAGCTGGGAAAGCGCACCCTGGAAGACCTGGCTGGTAAGCAGTTTTCGCGCTTCGTTCATCCCCTCAATCTGCGCTGC
>JAYRWF010000322.1:0-2870 GCA_041918195.1 Anaerolineales bacterium | reverse complement strand
AGCGGTTTGAATTATGACTTATTACATACCTACACCATTTTTGGCGATCCGGCGCTCCGCCTGCCGATGCCTTAACCGGCTTTGCAGAGGTAAGGGCCCTGGATCGAAAGCCTGAAAGCAGAAACCATGATTACGCTTGACACTCGAATTGCGGCGGCCCCCGGAGTGATTGGCCGGATTGTTGATCAGGAGGCAGTGCTGGTTTTGACTAACCAGGCTCAAATAAAAGTTACCAACCAGACTGGGGCATTTATCTGGTCGAAAGTAGATGGGCGGTTAACGGTGCGCCAGATCGCTGCCAGGCTGAGTCAGGAATTTGAAGTCTCAACTGTCCAGGCTGAGCAGGACACCCTGGAATTTATCCAGAACCTGATTGACCGGGGAGTCCTTGTGGTTGTGACTGGGACAATAGCGTGACGAGCTGGATGAGGCGTGCTGTAAGGATGAGTGTACGGCGGAAATTATTTGCCCGGTGTGCGGCTGGTCTCGTTATCACTGCATTCCTCGCAGCCAATTGGACCACTTCCCAGTCAGCGATAACCCTGCTATATTTTACGGCTACGCCTGGCAATCAACAGATCCGCTTGAATTGGGCGACTGCCACAGAGATCGATAACGCTGGCTTTTTTGTCCAACGCAGCAGCCAGCCGAATTCAGGGTATGCTCGGATCCACACAGAAATCATCCTCGCCAAAGGTGATAATTTTACCGGATCCACGTATGAATATCTGGATAGTGGACTCCCCAACGGTGCTCAATTCTGGTATCGCCTGGAATCGATCGATTTTTCCCAGCAATCCCAATTCTCCAATCCGATCCTGGCGGTGGTTGGCGTAGCGGTTACACCCAGTCCCAGCTTAAGCCCTAGCCCAAGTGCAACGCTATCGACCACCCGGCAAGCCCCGATTCCGACCTTTACGCCTTTACCACCCGGCGTGTATCCAGGTCCTCAGAATACGCCGGGTTCTCTGCCCGTGCAAATCTATCCATTGCCAGGGGATGCCCAGCCCGTGGCAGCTGAGCCGACGGGACTGCTGCCGCCAGCCGAGCAGCCACAGGCGGGTTCAGCCTTCGATAGTGCAGGAGAAGGGCAGCTGGCGCCGTTTCCCACTGTGACGATCGTGTTCCCGACGGTCGACCCGCAAGGTGGGCCGACGGTGCCGCCTCCTCCGGGTAGCTCGGGCGGACTCCTGCGCCAGGCTGGTCTGGCTCGCTGGTGGCCGCTTGGCTTGCTTGGAATTGCCTGGTTAGCCCTGGCAGGTTGGTTTTATTATTTCAACCGTTCGAGTCATTGACCGGAATGCCAGGAAAATTCAAGCTCGTCGCGCAGATGCACCCGGCCCGGATAATATCCCTATTCCTCATCCTGGGCCTCCTTTTTGGGTTGCAAGCCTGCGAATCACCGGCTGCACCGCTCGCGTCCATTGATGAAAGTAAGGTTGCACCAGCGTTGAAAATCCTGATTCACCAGAGCGGTATCTACCAGGTGCGCCTATCAGAGTTGGCGCGGCAGGGCTTGGATTTACGATCTGCCACCCAGGAACAATTTGAGTTGCTAGTCCAGGATCGATCGATACCTTTCTGGGTTGATGATCAAGCTGGGAAGCTGTTTTTTTGGGGCCAGGAATTTTTCAATCGTTACAGTCAGGAGACCATTTATTGGCTTCAACCAAAGGACGATGAACCCCGAATCCTTCGATCGAGCGCTGGTCGAGATGTCAATCTTGAACCGTCTACCGGTAAAGCTTTACCGGGTGCTGGTTTTTTCTCCACGCTCCATTTTGAAGAAAATTCGCTCTACACACCCTTGATCGAAGATCGCGACCCCTGGTTCTGGCAGAAATTTACTGCTCCTGAATCGAGGGAGGTCGAATTTGTCTTGGATTCTCTGGCTCCCGGTCCTGGCAAGCTGCGTTTTATGGCGGTCGGATTGACCGATTCCCCCAGTTCTCCAGACCACCACCTGTTCCTAAGTTTGAATGGAAAAGAAGTTCAAGAGAGCAGTTGGGATGGTCAAGGACGTTGGTTGATTGAAACCGATCTACCCCCAGATACACTGATAGAAGGAGTGAATCGATTGAAAATCAGCTTGCCTGGCGAGGCGGGAGCCCTGGTGGATATCGTCTACCTGGATTGGTTTGAAGTTATCTACCCGCTCTCCCTGTCTGCCAGCGATGACCGGCTTATTTTTTCTAGCTCAGGTGGACTGGCCAGGTTCGATGGTTTCAGAGGCTCCGTGGATATTTATGATGTTACTGATCCAATGGCGCCTTCCAGGCAGGCAGAACCAGACGGTGTCCATTCCGGGCAAGGAAGCCTCGAAACACTGAATGGGCATACGTATTGGTTGGTTGGACCGGATGGAGCCTTCGAACCAGTTCGAATTGAGCGTGCCGTCCTTACTCCGGATTTGACTAGCATCCAAAACGGGGCCGATTACCTGGCGGTTGGCCCGCCAGAATTATTGGAACCTCTGGAGCCGGTCCTAAATTTACGTCAGACTCAGGGCCTTCGAACCCTGGCAGTCCCACTCCAGGCTATTTATGACCAATTTAACGCTGGGGTGCCAGAGCCGCAAGCAATCCGGACGATGCTAGCTTACGCCAAGCAGAATTGGTCCATCGGTCCGCGCTTTTTGTTGCTGGTCGGTGACGCCAGCTATGACCCGCGTGGTTACATGGCGGCGCCCGAAGTCAACCAAACGCCTACCTTTCTCACTCAAACCCAGTTCAGCGGCGAGACAGGCAGTGATTACCCCTTTTCGGTTTTTCTTCCTGAGCAGCAGATTGAAGAAACAGATGCATCATTTCTCAGGCCAGCGATTGCAACTGGCCGGATTCCAGCCCAACGGCCTGGGCAAGTCGAAGTTT
>JAYRWF010000321.1:0-1853 GCA_041918195.1 Anaerolineales bacterium | reverse complement strand
TGGCTGGCCGCCGAGGCTTGTTTGAACTTATAGGATTTTCTTTACAATTTCTTCACCATTTCCGAGGCAAAGGATGGTATCTTTAATAAAGCGAAATCATGTGCAAACGTTGGCGACGAAGTCGCCAACATTTGCACAACGTAAATCTTTGGAGGAAGTACTATGAAATCGAATATCGGATGGATAATCCTGGGTGTTTTTGTCGTGCTGCTTTGCCTGGCGGTGCCAGCGATCGGCGCAGTAGTCAGCTATTTCGTCTTTCGCCGGGCCGGCGGTACGGGCCTGTTCGAAGGCGAATTCCGCGCCCTGCCGGATTGGACCCCTGGCCGGATCATGCCGTTTGACCATTACATGCCCTTCCACAGCAGCGGTATCTGGCGCAGCTTTGGGATGGGCGGGATGTTCCTGGGCTGGTTGATCCCGCTCGGGCTGCTCGCTCTGCTCGTTTTGGCGGTCGTGCTGATCATCAACGGCGCCCGCCGGCGCAACCAGCCTGCTTCCGCCGCTGCCAGCGCTGCTCCGGTTGCGCCCGTCGCACCGGTCGCGGTAACACCGGTGGCCGCGGCCCCGGTCGAGCCGCTCGTCGAGCATGCCTGCCCGAATTGCACCCGCCAGGTACAGGTGGGCTGGGTGGCCTGCCCGTACTGCGGCGCAAAGCTAAGCGAGTAAATTGCAGGATCAAAAAAGGGTGGGGCGTTTCGCCCCACCCTTTTTTGATCCTGTAGAATTTCCCCTTGTTTCATTGCCTGAGTTGTGCTATAAATAATCCGTAAAAATTTGCACGAAAACCTGGATTAAAATAAATTTTGAAGAAATCGGGATCGCCGCCTTGATTTCTTTGCCAACCGTCTTACCTGAGGAGAGCTGAATGCAGCGTCAAGCGCCCGAGCGGGGAATCCTGCTCACCATCTGGTTGTTCATGATCATTGTCTTAAACGCCATTTCTGGCTTGCTATCTTTCCTGGCGATCCTCTTCCCGCTCGAGCGCACCACCGGCTGGATGTCGTACGCCGTTTCGATGACCCTGGTTGGGCTATTAAGCGTGATCGGCGCCTGGCTGATCCTGCGCTGGAAGCGCTCCGGGCTGTGGCTGTTTATCCTCGCCACCCTGGTTGGCCTGGTGGTGATGGTCTGGCGCACGGCCATGCACCTGCTCAGTGGCGTGCCCTGGCTCAGCCTGGCGATCGGGGTGGTCTCGCTGCTGGTGCTCTTGATCCTGCTCCGGCCGCGCCTGGCCGACCTGAAGTGAAGACCGGCCCCAGGGGGGAGTAGCCCGTGGCGAAGTGGGAATACATGCCCTTAATCTTGACCGCCGATCTCGAGATCGGCGGGGCGCGCGAGCTGATCCGCAAGAACTGGCCGGAGTGGATCGACCTGCCGGCCCACCCGGTGCAGAGCCTGGCGCCGTTGCTAAACCGTTGGGGCGCCGAAGGCTGGGAGCTGGTCCACATGGAGCCGATCGGCGGGGCCAACGCCCAGGGCCAGGTATTCTTCCCGGGCGACCACCGCATCTACAGCCAGGAGTATTTCTGCGTCTTTAAGCGCCGCCTGAACGATAGTTGATTCCTGTAATGATTTCATCCGCTATTTGTCAGGCGGTATTTACCCAAAATTTATTATAATTTTTACATCGCCGCCCCCAACCCGCCCTACCAATCCGTTCGAAAGGATCGCCGGATTCTTTTGTTATTATGCGTTCTTGCCTGACTGCGATCTTGTTCGTGCTCTTGCTGGTATCGGCGGTGGTGGGGGTGGGAGCAGTCGCAATGGGCCAGGTGCGCCTGGGCCTGTGCAGCGAGCAGACCTGGCGAGCAGTTGCCGCGATTTTCTTGGGCGGCGTGCTCCTGGCCGGG
>JAYRWF010000320.1:0-1603 GCA_041918195.1 Anaerolineales bacterium | reverse complement strand
GTCGATTTTGGGAGAATAATCCAAGCAGAATCCAGGGCAACATGGCAAAAAACCCAACCAGCGCCGGCCCATCCAGGCCGAGGGTCAGATCCGTCGCCAGGCTGCTGGCAGCGGTGATGGCGTAGCTAAAGATCGCCAGGCGGGTAAAGTGGTGGTCCTGGGGGGTGGCTTCCAGGCGCTCGAATGGCCGGGCGAGCCAGAAGAACGCCCCGATGGTGAGAAAGGATGTCGCCCACCAGCCGATGAAGTTCTGGACTGGGATTCCGAAATACGCCCCGGGGGAATCCCAAACCCAATGCTTGGCCAGGACCATGAAAGGATCCATTGCCAGGTCCCAGGCGGTCATCGCCAGGGCAGCGACAGCGGCCAGGGTGAAGCCGCGCAGCCAGATTGGGAGGTGAACGGGCGTGACGCGGGTGGCGATCACAAACGAAGGATAGATCATCATGAACCAGGCCAGCGGGATCAAGTATGGCACCAGGCCCAGGAATTTGGGACCAAGCTTGGCAGTGTAATGGTACGGGCCGTAGATCAGGCCGGTCGCCACACCGATGCTCTCGAGCGCCAGGCTGATTCCGAAGGTCAGGCCGACCAGTAAAACAATCTTCTTCCACCCCAGGCGATCGGCGCCGTGTATCAAGGCGAAGCTAAAAGCCAGGCTGGTCATCAACGCGGTGACCGGCGGGGGAACGTGGACACCCGCCAGGCCGACCGCAACCACAATCAAAGAGCCCGCGGCATACAGGGCAAGCAGCAAAGAAGCAGCTTTACGCAGCATGGCCAGGACTCCAGTCCTTTACTCGCCGTTTTCAGCCAGGAAGGGTCCCAGGCAGGAAAAGCGCGGATTCTGCTCAAACTCCCGTTGACAGGATGGCGAACAGAAGAAAACTCGTTTGCCCTGGACGAGGACTTGCGCGATCCAGGGGGCATATTCGATCCGCCCACGGCAGGCAGTAAACACCAAGTCACCGGCTCTTAAGTCAGCCAGGTCGGGATTCTCAGGCAGCTTCATGACCGGGAGGATTTATCTTCTTCTTCCAGGATCGCCAGATCCTGCTTGAGGTTTTTCGAGCGCAGGTACAGGCTGAGCAGGTAGAGCAACAGGACGCCAAAAATGACAGCGTAACCCATGATCATGTAATTGGTGGTTTGGGCAGGTGCATCTTGAAAGAACATCGCGATCTCCGTTCAGGGACTATTCCATTACCTTGAGTTTTATCTGTTCAACATGATCAGCCAGGCGGCCCAGGCGGACACGGTGCCACATCAAATCAATGAACAGGATCGAGAAAACAACCAGGCTGAACATGAAGGTCTGCAGCATCAAGGGCGTCATATCGAACGCCCCTGTAGCGCCAGGTTGGTTGGTTCCAATCACCACCGGATGGATTGTGCGGAACAAGCGAGCCGAAAAGAAGGTCAACGGGACGCTCAAGAAACCGATGATGGCATACACCGCGCCGAAGCGAGCGCGCTTGTTCGGGTCGTCCAGTCCGGAGCGCAGCATCAGGTAAGCTGCGTAAATCAGGAGCATAATCGTGGCCGTAGTCAGGCGCGGGTCCCAGGTCCACCAGGTATTCCAGATTGGGCGAGCCCAGATTGC
>JAYRWF010000319.1:0-5343 GCA_041918195.1 Anaerolineales bacterium | reverse complement strand
GGTCCGACCGTCGGCCAGGAGAACTTCTCTTGCACTATGTCTTTGGCAGGCCTGCCGAGCACCAGCTTCTTCAGGTGATTTACCAGTCCGAAAAAGATCAAGGTGGTGGAAATCACAAAAAGCGCAATGGCCGCTACGACGACTGGGGCGCTATAGCTCGGCTCCTCTGGCCCCCTGCCCGGTATGAGGCGAGAAACAGATCCCCAAAGGATGAGCAGCTCGCTCATGAATACATTGAACGGAGGCGTACCCACCAGCGCCAAACCTCCCAGGGTCAATAGTCTTCCGCTCCAGGGCATAGTACGCAAGGCTCCTTGGATCTCAATGCCCTCCCGATTGTAGTGTTTCAGGAGGTTGCCGTAGGCCAGGAACATCAAAGCCTTCGTGATGGCATGGTTCAGCATGTGGAGAATGGCCCCAGAGACGGCGATCATCCCCCCCATACCCAGTCCGAACACAATGATCCCCATGTGTTCCAGGCTATGATAGGCCAGAACCCGCTTGAAGGGATTATCTTTCAGAATGAAAGGCGTGGCCATGAGTAGCGAGAACAAGCCAATCAGCAGCAGCGAATAGGATGCCCAGTCAGGCGCGCTTGCCGGCGCGGCGTTTTTCAGAACGGCATTTGTCAAGGTATAGAAGCGCAAGATGGCATACAACGATGCCTTCAGCAGCACCCCTGAGAGCAGGGCGCTGACCGGAGACGGCGCTTCGCCGTGCCCGTCGGGCAGCCAGGTATGCATGGGCGCCAGCCCTGCCTTGGTGCCGTAGCCCACGAGCGCAAACAGAAAGGCGAACCAGACGAATCGAGGGTTCAAACTGGCATCTTTTGAGATCAGGTAGGACCAGTTCAGAAGGCGATTGGACTGTTCCTGCGCAATCTCCGCCTGCGGCAAGCTGTTGGCCAGAAAGACGGTTCCCAAAAGAGCCAGCACGATGCCCGTCGAGGTGATGATGAGGTATTTCCAGGTGGCGTCCCAGGAGGATGGCTTGTCCTCATGCACGATCAAGAAGGCCGAACCGACCGTGGTCAGTTCGATGGCGATCCAGATCACGATCAGGTTGTCGGATAAGGGGACCAACAGCATGGTAAAGTGAAAAAAGTTGATCAGGACGTGATACCCGACTCGCTGGCGCCACCAGGGTTTCCTGGCGCGGGGATCTTCGTTGACGAGTGCGGGTCCTAGGTAGCCAATGCTGTTCCACGATGCAGCAAACGCGACAACATTGATCAGCAGAATCATGAAAATGCTCAGGCTGTCCAGGCGAAAATCAATCCCAAAAACTGCAAAGGAAGCATGGCGTTCCCCAACAAACATCATCAGAATGGAGACAATCAACAAAACCAATGAGGCAAGGACCGTCAGCCAATCCACGAACCGCTCAATCCAGCGCACGTTATAGCGGCGCCAGAGAAGTGCAACTATCGTCAGCATAAAGATGCCAAGCGGCAAGTAGAGCGTGATTTGTGCGAGAGTTTTCAAGTCTGTTAAGATCATCGAGTCTATCCCTCCAGCTCCGAGTTCGCCTTGATTTCGTCCAGGTTGATGGCGCCCATGACGTGGCGCAGTTGGGGCACCACGAGGAAGAGAATCAGGACCGTGATGATCGTGTAAAAATAAAGCGCAATCACAAACAGAGTAGCCGGAACCGGGATGTTGACGATCTTGACGATGGCCAGGTACAAGGCATGATCCATGGTCAGCACACCGATCACCTGCGTCAGAATGTCCTTGCGCGAGACGGTGTTGTAGAGGCCAACCAGGTGCAGGGTCAGCGAAACCGAGAGGCCGAGTTTTTCTCCGACTTCGACATCAATGATGCCCCCGAACACGATCACGAAAGACATCAGCGCCAACCCCAAGAAATGAAAGCCGGCCTGTCCTGAGACGATATGGCGCTGTGCAAGCCACACAGCGTGTGCAAGTTGCCGTTCCTGATCGGACAGCCGTCTAAGGGACGACCCTTGTTTTGGGTCATAAATAGTAGCTCGTGCCTGGATCCAATCGATAAACTTAACGAGCGCGATGGGCAGCAGAGCAATCAAGGCAATGGCAAGAAGCGTTTGAGAAGTGAACAACTCCTTCGGGTTTCCAATCCCCTTGGTTGGATCCAGCAGCGCAATCAAGAGCGCAGTAAATGCCAGAAAAGCGGACTGCCACTGGTAGGCGCGGATCACCTGGGGAATATCGCGCCTCGTGGTGATCTGGTAGGCGGTGACCAGCAGGAGCAGCTCACCCACAGCAATCAAAATCTCGACCATGTCTATCCTCCGGGAATCAACCGTAGCAGAATGGCGAACAGGCTGAGAAAAAGTGACCCTTGGGCGATCGAGGATACCTGTCCCAGGCGCAGCTTAGGCGTACACCATTCCCACAAGGCCAGCAGGACGGCCCCCGCTGGCAACCCCAACGTCCGGACAAGGAGTAACCAGCCGGGCGCATTTCCGACTAGGGCTGACCACAATTGCGCCCACAAGACCAACAGGAAGAACAGTTTGCTGCTCTCTGCCCACCCAATCAGCGCCAGGTCACGGCCGGAGAACTCCAACTCCACCGCCTTACCGGCCATGGTCAGTTCCAGGTGAGTATCAGGGTTGTCCACCGGCAAGCGCCGCGCTTCCAGCAACAGCACGGAGAAGAAAGCAGACACCAGCACCAGGAGCGCCACAAAGCGGAACAGCGACATGGGCTGCGCCTGGGCTTGCCCAACCACACTCCCATCTGACCAAAGCGACATCGCTGCAATCAATGCAAAGAGACTGATCTCAGTCAGGAAGTGAAAGAACATCTCACGGCTGCTGCCCAGGCCGCCAAAGGCAGAAGCGCTGTCGAGGCCGGCCAGGCTGAAGGTGAAGCGCGCCAGCCCCAGCAGATAGAGAATCAGCACCAGGTCGGCTTGGAGCAGTGGCGCTGTGAAAACCGGCAGTATGAACAGCAGGCAGCCGTACACAACGAACACGATGCCGGGCGTCAGGCGAAAGATCGAGGATACAGCCAGAGAATGCGTGGGCGGCACGCGCAGCAGCTTGCGCAGGTCACGGTACGGCTGCAGGAGATAGGCAAGCGGCCGCCGGCGACCCGTAAGGTACGCCTTACACCAATCGAGCCAACCGAGTAGAGCAGGGGCAGCCAGCAGCAGCAGCAGACCTTGAGCAACGGATAGCAACCATGAGAAAGTCATATAGCCTCATTCCTTCAAGAACTGAGAAGTCAGCCAGAAGATAAGGATGTTGAGAAAGTTGATCAAGAACACGTACCATAGATAACTTCGAATATCGCGATTCTGGATTCTGTGACCGATTTTTTCAGAAGACGCCAACAGAACGTGGATCAGCCAGTTGTAGGCAGAGCGAAATACTTCTGTCACCTGCTGGGGGTATTCCAGGCTGGCCGAGAGGATGAAGCGAGCGGGGAGATAGTCGGGCGCCATCGTCGGTGCGAGATTGAACAGGGCAAACAGCCTGCGCAGAGAGTAGGAAAGGCCGCCGCCGGTGAATTGGTGAATGGGAGGCACACGGACAGGCTCCCCACAGTTCCACGGAGCCAAAGGGCGTCGGGGATTGACGGGGAAGCCGCGCGGCAAGATGAGCACAACAGCCGTCAAGAACAGGGCCAACGCCACCAGGGGCACCATGGGCAGTTGAGACTTCGTCGCGGCCTCTATCCCGGGCCTGGCAGCCTCGAAGCTCAACCAACTCGCAGGCGCCAGCACATCGCCCAATACGCCCAGGGGCGCCAGGGCGCGGGCCAATTGCGGCGCGATCAGACCAGGAAGTACTCCGAGGGCCAGACAAAGCGCGGCCATCAGTCCCATGACGCCTTTCATGCTGGTGGGCACGTCCTGCTCCTCCCAGGCCTTACGCTCCTCCTCCGGCAGCCGCGGCAAGCCCAGCAGGGCAACACCAGCCATCTTGTAGAAACAAAACGCGGTGAGTGCAAAGGCAGCCGCCAGGAACAAGAGGCTGATCAGGACCGCCATGAAAGCGACGATGGAGGCCGTATCCAGGGCTGGAGCGCTCAGCGCAGACAGACTGCGCAGACCGACCTGCAGCGTCAGCCATTCGCTGATGAAGCCGTTGAAGGGTGGAAACCCGGCAATGGCAAAGGAACCGACCAGGAACATGCTGGAGGTGAAGCGATAGCGATGGATGAGACCGCCCAGGCGCTCGATGTCCACGGTTTGGTGGGTCAGTTGATCTATAGCGCCGGTAGCCAGATACAACAAACCCTTGAACACGGCATGGTTGAGCAGGTGATACAAACTGGCCAGCAGTCCCAGGGAGGCAAGCGGTGGATAGGACCGCCAGAAGATCAACGCCAGACCGATGCCCGCGCAAATGATCCCGATGTTCTCGATACTATGATAAGCCAGGGCCTCTTTCAAATCGTGGCTGGAAATGGCATACCAGACGTTCACGAGGGCTGTCACCGCCGCCACAATGAGAAGCAAACTACCCCACCAATCCTGCGGCGCCAGGAACTGGAAAAAGAAACGGTACATCAGATAGATCGCTACCTTGATGGCAATGCCCAGGGACAAGGCATGCGTGGTGGTGGGGGAGGACGGATGCACCAGAGACACCCAGACATGTGCGGGCGTCAGGCCAGCGCGTATGCCCAGGCCAGCCAGGGCCAGCAGAAAGACCGCGTGTGGCAGCATGCCCTTCATCTCACCGGCGTGAGCCATCCATTCCCGAAAACTCAGCCCCCCGGCGTGAATGGACAAGATCAAAACTGCCAGCACTAAAAAGGCCGTGCTGGTGTGACTGATCATCAGGTAGACCTGGGGGGCGAGCCGCGCCTTGCGCTGCGCTCCCGCATCGGCATGTTCTGGCTTGTCCTGATAGAGGAAGTGCTTGTACAACGTCAGGTAGCCGAA
Source organism: Anaerolineales bacterium (assembly GCA_041918195.1). GTDB lineage: Bacteria > Chloroflexota > Anaerolineae > Anaerolineales > UBA4823 > CAZAGA01. Next base: position 462 of record JAYRWF010000319.1, on the reverse strand, counting down.
GGACAGGGTCATCAGTTCCAGGGCAATCAGCAGGGAGAAACCATCCTGGGCTGTAATCACCAGCACCGTGGTCCAGGAGAACAGGTTGAAGGCCGAGGCAATCCAATGAGCGTAGGGGCGAAAGTGCTCGGCCTGCAGCGCCGGGAACGAGTAGATAGCCACCAGGGCAGAAAACGCCGAGACCAGGAAGATGAAGAAGGCCGCCAGGGCATCCAGGCCGAACGTCAGGTGCAAGGGAGGGAGACCGGTTGCCGCGATGCCCCGCCACAGGTCGAGGCCGATCTCTACCGGCTCCCACTGCAGATTTCCCAGCCATGTGACAGCGCCGAGGGCAGCAGAAATCAGGCTGGCCATGAGGGCAAGCGTCAGCGAAACCGACGTTGCTCTACGCCAGGTTGGAGCCAGCGCGCCCAAGAGCCACAGAACGCTGGCGATCAAGAGCGCCCAAAACCATGCTTGATT
>JAYRWF010000318.1:0-2496 GCA_041918195.1 Anaerolineales bacterium | reverse complement strand
CCGCTTTTCACCGGTTTACCCGAGGAAGACCTTGAACGCTTGTGCCGGATGATGGCCGAAGTGAGCCTGGCAGCCGGCGAGGAGCTATTCGCTGAAGGCGATCCAGGCGACCGGGCTTATATCATTGCTTCCGGTGAGTTGGAGGTAATCAAAGCCACCGGTGGCAGGCCGATCCTGCTCTCGGTACGCGGCGCTGGGGATGTGATTGGCGAGATGGCTATCCTGGAAGACGCCCCACGCAATGCGACGGTTCGCGCTCGCAGCGCCGTTTTGCTCTACGCTATCGATCACCAGCATTTTGAAGACCTGCTGGCGACCAGCCCGACTGCTTCGCGCATCTTGCTTAACACCGTTCTGGCCCGCTTCCGCTCGACCTCTCTCCTGCTGAGGCAGAGTGAGAAAATGGCCCAATTGGGAACGCTGACCGCCGGAGTAGCCCACGAGCTGAACAACCCGGCCTCGGCTGTCCAGCGCGGCGCCGAGCAACTCGAAGGCGCGCTGGCGGCTTACGCCGCTGCCCAGGCCCGCCTGGGCAGCCTGGCGCTTGACCCGGTTCAGCAGGCCAGTCTTGATGAGCTATCCGCCGAAGTTCGTCGAACAGCCGGTCAGCCCGCCGTGTATCTCGATCCCCTGGCTCGCAGCGACCAGGAATATGCGCTCGAGACCTGGTTGGAAGCGCAGGGTGTCCCCGATCCTTGGGAATTAGCGCCGACTCTGGCCGGGTTGGGCTTGGATATCCCTTGGCTGGAAGGATTGGCTGGCCGTTTCCGTCCCGAGGTTTTTCCGATCATCAGCTCCTGGCTGGGAGCGTCCTATACCGCGTTCAATTTATTGGCCGAAATCGGCCAGGGCGCTCGGCGAATTTCTGAGATTGTCAAGGCGCTCAAAGCATATACCTACCTGGACCAGGCCCCGGTCCAGGCGGTTGATATTCACGAAGGGATCGATAATACCCTGTTGATCCTGCGCAGCAAGCTGGCGCGCCTGAAAGTGATCCGGGCTTACTCGCCAGGTTTACCACGCATCCAGGCTTATGGCAGCGAGCTCAACCAGGTGTGGACTAACCTGATCGATAACGCTGCTGACGCCCTTGAGCACACCCTCAATGGACAGATTACCCTGCGCACACTGGTTCAGGACGGCTGTATCTGGGTTGAAGTTGAGGACAATGGCCCGGGAATTCCGGCCGAGAACCTCAATAAAATCTTCGACCCCTTCTTCACCACCAAGCCGCCTGGCAAAGGTACCGGACTCGGGTTAGAAATCACCTACAACATCGTTGTGAACAAACATCGCGGCGAGATCAAGGTCTTCTCACAGCCTGGGAAAACCGTCTTCCGGGTAATTCTTCCGATAAATATTGACAGTAAGGAGCCTCTCTTGACCAGTTCAGCGCCAGATACCAAAACCAGTGATGCCCGCCTGAAACAAATCCTGCAAGATATACACACCATCGCCGTGGTCGGCGCTTCGTCCAAACCGGACCGGCCGGGTCATGCTATTCCGGCTTTTTTGCAGCGAGTTGGCTACCGGATCATCCCGGTAAACCCCATGCTCGACAGCCTGTTCGGCGAAAAAGCATACCCGGACCTGCTTTCCATCCCAGAGCTGGTGGATGTGGTCGATGTTTTCCGGCGCAGCGACGAAGTCCTGCCAGTGGTTGAGCAGGCGATCCGGATTGGCGCGAAGGTGGTGTGGATGCAAGAGGGAGTGATTAATGAACAGGCGGCCGAGATCGCCCGCCAGGCTGGCCTGGAAGTGGTGATGGACACCTGCCTGGGAGAGACTTATCGCCGGCTGTTCCCAGCCTGACGGCTGTAATCGGCGCGGATTTTTTGGTTATAGTGAACACTGACCTGCCAGCTTTCCTTCAAGCCGGGGTCGGTCAGGCGCTCGGTGGTTGTATTGAGCCAGTCATAAGCCTGTTGCAGGAAAGGGAAGGCGGCGTCGATCTGGCCGTTTTCACGCAGCGCTCGATAGTGCGTATAGTAGAAATGTCCCAGGCTGCCAGTCTCCTGGTTATTCTTGATTAGCTCGATTGCTTCGGATGAGTAACGCAGCGCCTGGGCTGGCTGGTTCATCGAAAGCAGTAAGCGCGCCTGCAAGTCAAGGATGAAGGCCAGTGGGACCTGAAGTTTTAACTGGCGCAGTTGGGCGGTCGGACCGGCTAACTGTGCCAAGGCAGCCTGCCAGTGCTCCGGGCTGCCAAACAGCCAGGCGATGTACGCGCTGTTGAAATAGGGGTCGATAAAGGTATCCGGCTCCGGGCTGGCCAGCGCCAGGTCGCGGCTTTGGATAAGGTTGCGTCGCGCCGCCTCGACCTGCCCGGTCAAAGCCTGCAGCCGCCCAACCCAGGAAAGCAAGTCGATCCGGTTGCGTTGTTCACCGCGCAGCTCGGCCAGCGCCAGGGATTCCTCGGCGTAGACCAGCGACTGCTCATACTGGCCCAGGTCGTGGAGGACCTCGGTCAACTGGCGAGCGGCGATAAAGTTCATG
>JAYRWF010000317.1:0-2289 GCA_041918195.1 Anaerolineales bacterium | reverse complement strand
GGGATAGATCCGGCTGACTTCCCCCGTGATCGTATAGCCGACTTTATGGGTTTGCAGAAACGAATTCCAGACCTGGTCTGCGTCGCTAACCAGGCGCTTTGATTTGCGGTCTGGTGGACTTTCCGGTTTTAGCGCCATACCTGCCAGCCTCCCCGTCCATTCGATTGCCACGCCTCACACGAAGCCCTGATTCCTCAACCAGGAATATGTCATCTATTCTGATTTTAATTTATGTTTTCCAACAAACATGCTGAAGATCTGAAATTTTCCTGATCAATCCTGTTAATTCAGCTCTATCAGGGGATCCAGCGCGGCGCATACCCCCCAACGGCCAGCTCAAACTCAAATTCCAGGTCCAGGTCATAAAACCAGATTGCCGGCAGGTTGGCTGGCGCGGTTTGATCGAATCGAACGAAGGCCAGCAGCTTGCCATCCGGATCCCAACTAAAGCCATAGTGGTTGAAGTCGGGTTGGTTGGTAAGCTGGCGAGCCTCCGAGCCATCCTCGCGCATCAGCCAGAGTTGGCGGCCCGGGGTCCAGCGGTTGATATCGAGGTATTTACGCGCAAAAGCAATCCATTCGCCGTCCGGAGAATAGAGCGGTGCGGTATCTTCCAGGCTCTCCATCCTGGTCAGGTCGGTGATCGAGCCATCTTCAAGGCTGAAGCGCAGCAAATGGCTGCTGGCGACCGGGCGCAATTCGGGCGCGGTCTCGGGATTACCCCCGGTGTTAAAGAGGATCTCTGGTGCCAGGTACGCCATGCCGTCCGGCGTCCAACCGCCCGGCTCGCCGGTCTGGTTGGGCAGGCTGGTGGTCTGACCCGAAAGCGGCGCCAGCAAGATAAAGGCCTGCTGGTTGGTGTCGTAGAAACTGAGCACATCCTGCGAAGACCAGTCGGGCTGGAGGGTCTGGTGGAGCGGGTCGCCAGCGCGTTGGGCATTCGAGGGGTTGGCAGAAACCTGTGCGCCGTCTGGGGTTTCCGCGCGGTCGAGGGGAACCCACCAGACCTGGGGATAATCCGGTTCGGCTCCGCCGACCGGTGCAGTCCGCTCGTACGCCAGGAATTGTTCGGCAGGAGAGACGCGCGGCGCCCGGCATTTATCTTGCTGGCAGGGCAGGACCAGGTTTGCCTCGAGCGTGTCCAGGGCCAGGCGGTAGAGGTCGCTGCCGCCCTGGGTATTCTCGGTGCTGTAATAGACCGCCGATCCGTCGCGAGTGGCGTCATATTCCAGGATGCCGCCCAGTATATTGGTGATTGGCTGCGATCTTTCTTCCCTGGGATTGTACAGGTACAGGTTGGAGGCCTGGTTGGATGGATAAAGGTATAGCAGGCGCGGCCGGCGGATGGTGAAGGCCCACTCGGCCGGCTGGGTGACGGGGAGGGAGAGCCAGCCCGCTGCGCGCGCCCCGCTAGCGAGCTGGACGCGAATCGTCTCACCGGCTGGCCAGCGACCCGCCGGAGTAAATTCCAGGCGGTTGCCGTCCCAACGGTAGGTCCCCGGCACTGCTGGAGAAATCCGCAGCCGGGAGGTCACCTCGTCCGCCCGCATGGGGCGGGAAAAGCTGATCTGCAGCAGGCGATCGGGCGAGACATCGAGCTGGGTGTCTTCCGGTGAAAAATCCACCAGGCGCGGCGTGCCAAACCAGTAGACGGCTCCCGCTGCCAGAGCCAGGATTATCAGGATCAGGAAAAAGATCAGCCTGCGAGCCATAGGTGAATTATACTTGCTCGCCCAATTCAGGATTAATAAAAGGATGGTAGAATCGCCGTGTGAAAGCGCTAAAAAGTTGGAAGTTCTGGCTGGGCATTGCGATCAGCCTTTTTTTTCTATATATCGCCCTGCGCGGTCTGCACCTGGGTGACCTGGTCGATGCGCTGAAGCAGGCCAATTACTGGTGGCTGCTGCCGGGGGTAGCAGTGTATTTCCTGGCCGTCTGGGTGCGAGCCTGGCGCTGGCATTACCTGCTGCGGCCGATCAAGCCGATCACGACCCGGCGCCTTTTTCCGATCACCGTGATCGGCTACCTGGGCAATAATATCTTCCCGGCCCGGGCGGGCGAATTATTGCGCACGGTGGTGCTGAAGAAGGAACAGGGGGTCTCGATCTCGGCTTCCCTGGCAACGATTATCGTCGAGCGGATTTTCGATGGCGTGACCATGCTGGCGTTTATCTTTGTCAACCTTTCCGAGCTGGCCAGGCTGACCAGCAGCTCTGGTTTCGTCGGCAATATCCAGCAACTGGCGATCTGGGGCACGGCGGTATTCATTGCAGCCTTGCTGGCCTTCCT
>JAYRWF010000316.1:0-2472 GCA_041918195.1 Anaerolineales bacterium | reverse complement strand
GTGATAGGAGATCACATAATAGTAAGAAGTTGGAATGATGAATGAAAAGAGCGCAGCAGCCAGGCGAACTTGGGTCAGATCAATTTTCAGGGTGTTGAGAGCAGATAGGAATAAAACCAGGATGGGTAATGCGCCGCTGGTGAATCCTGACAGCAAGATGAATACCTGGCGACGGATCTCCGGCTGTAGGGCCAGGCGTAAGATGAGCAGAGTGATCGTTCCCAGAACACTCAGTCCGATTGGTAGCAAAATTAAATTGATCCGGGCCAATTTCGTAAAATCCGCCAGGATGATGCCCATTGCAATCAAGTAAAAGAAGACCCAGAGGGAGGTTTTTTGGGTACGGAACGGCTTTGGAAAGACCCAATGAAGATGCCAGGCGAGTGGCACTAATAACCAGCCGGAGATGGTGGCAACGTGGCCGCTGTAGTTAACCGGCCAAATGGACATGGTTACGATCCAGACCCCCAGGCTGAAAAAATAGAGCGCCAGCAAGAAACGCTGCTCGTTGCGTGGCCGGATAGTGGTCAGGGTCAGCATGCCTGTGGCCCAGAACCCCAGTGCAATCAGTATCCAGGGAAAGGAATAAATTCGGTCAAGCAGCTCCCGGCGGTTGAGGGGCGGAAAGGTCCACTCAATTTCATGAATCTGGTCTTGGCGTTGAATCTTCAGGTCAATTGTGTCGCCGGCTTGATGTTTAATCAGGCTAAATGCTAAAGTTGATTGGATTCGGCGGTATTCGTTCCATTCCAGATGATTGACTTCTTGAATAAGATCACCGACTTGTAATGAGTTGTTGGCTGCAGGGGGATTGGTGTAAACCCGGGTGATGCGGCCAACCGGCCGGGCATATTTGAAACCGACATAGGGAGATACGTTCAAAAAAGAATAAACATAGAAAACAATCAGGGTCAGGGTGAGCAGCGAGAAGAACCATTCAGCCGCACTGGAGATGCGCCAAGATTTTGGCATGCTCGACTCTCAGAGCAACAGACCAAGCTGCTGGGCCCTCAGGACCGCGGCGGTGCGGTTGCGTACGTTTAATTTCAGGTAAGCGCCTGAGAGCAGGTTGCGCACGGTGGAGTGCGTAATATCCATCTTGAGTGCCAATTCAGCGGTGCTGCAATCTGGGTAGGCAGCACAGAGGGAGAGCGCTTCCAACTGGCGGGGGCTGAGCGGCTGAGAATAGGTGCTGTTTTTGCGCTTTCCGAGGGCCTGGTAGGCAGCCTGGCTGATATAGATGCCCTGACCGGCGACGCTGCGGATGACATTGGCCAGCTCCCGAAAAGTCGCCATATCTTCTTTGAGGATGTAGCCGCTAGCGCCGGCCTCCAGGATGGCCTGGATCAAGGCGGGTTGGGCGTGCATGGAGATAACCAGGATCTCCAGGCCGGGATATTCCTGGAGCAGGCGGGGTAGCTCGTAAAGGACCGGGTAGGTATTGGGATTGTCGGGCGAGATAGGCACCTGCAGATCAAGCAGTAGCACATCAACCTTTTCGCGCGCCAGGACTGGGGCCAGGTCTTGATAGTAAAAAATGGTATCAACAACCCGGATGTCCGGCGCCTGGTTCAGGCGGAAGAGGTAGCCATCAATGATCGGCTGGTGGTCATCGAGAATTGCGACGTTGATCTTTTTTGCCATAGGTTTAATTATAACGTGAATAAGCAGCAGTGGATTTGAGGAATCATCTGCGGTCCATAATGACAAACACGAGAATGATTACCCTGCGAAATCATTCTCGTGCCTGTCATTAAACTTTTGATTTTCACCAGTCGGGGCGAGAGGATTTGAACCTCCGACCTCTTGCACCCCATGCAAGCGCGCTAGCCGGACTGCGCCACGCCCCGATTGACCGGCCCACATTATAGCGCGTCGTGGACAATCTGGCAACCCTTTTTCATAATAGCGAAGAACGCTATTTTTATGTTTAGGCTGGTACAATCGGTTTATGATCGGTTGGAGACGGTTGGCGCAAGTTTTTTCAAGCCTGGCGTTTTTCTTGTTATTGGTGGGTTGTGGGAAGGCAGAGCGTGCCGTCCTACCCAGCCCAACAGTGCTTACCACGCCAGGCGAGCCGGTCCAATCGATCACCTCAGTCGGCTTGCCCAGCCCAGCGCCGTTGGAAAGCCCGCTACCACGCTCGACGCACCAGGTGTCTGCAGCGTTGGAGCGAGAGCCTGGCGCCACGCCAAGGGGATCGCTGCAGCCCTGCTCGCCGCTGCGGGAGCATGCCCTGGAAGAACTGCCGGGGATCATTTCAGACGGTTACCACCCGCCGCCGATCGGTAAGGACGATCGCCACCAGGGGGTGGATTTCTCTTACTACCGGCGAGGCGAGCGCCTGTCGATCGAAGGTGTGGTGATCCAGTCGATCTATCCTGGCCGGGTGGCAGCCGCGCTGGGGGGTACTTTTCCATTTGGAAATTTTGTGATGATTGAGACTCCGGCGGCGGAACTGCCAGCGGAACT
>JAYRWF010000315.1:0-7639 GCA_041918195.1 Anaerolineales bacterium | reverse complement strand
GGTTGGCGCCAGGGCCGGCAAAGCTGTAGCCGAAGGCGCTTGCTGGGTCTGGCGAGCCGATAAGGTTTCAACCGCGTATGCTAACCGGGTGGCTTCAAGGTCAGTCGATTCGGTCGCCAGGGCAACCTGTGTGCCGGCATCCGCTGTCAGGCGTGCGTCCACCGTACTGGCGGCTTGGGTAAAAATGGTCGAGGCATCCAGGGTCGGCTCTGGGTTGAGGTTACAGCCGGCCAGGGCCAGTCCAAGTACCCAAACGATTCCAATTTTGTGGGCGAAACCCATCTAGATGCTCCTTGACCAACTGGCGAGCGACGCACTGCAATCTTCATTATAAAACCAAATTCTGGCTTGAGGGCTGGTTTTAGAAAAGTCAGTAAGATTCTACCGAATTGTTTGAAAAGTCCTTGCATGATCAGTTCCTATACCACAGATGGTGGTTCTGCGAAGTACAATCACCATCTGTGGTATAAATTAATAAAACAGCGGTTGTCCAAACTTGTATTGGAAAGCCCCCTGCCAAACTGCGGTAGAATCATACCAATAGCCCTCAGGAGAAAAACCATGCAATCAAAACTTGCCCAACTGAAGAACTTGCTCGCTGAAGTTGCTGACCTGAATGGCGCAGCCAGCCTGCTGGGCTGGGACCAGCAGACCTACATGCCGCCGGGCGGCGCGGAAGGGCGCGGTTACCAAATGGCGACCATCGAGAGCCTCGCTCACAGCAAGTTCACCTCGCCTGAGGTCGGCCTTTTACTTGAAGAGCTCGGGCCTTACGCGGAGAGCCTGGACCCAGATTCAAATGATGCCTGCCTGGTAAAAGTGACTGCCCGGCGCTACGCCAAGCAAACACGGGTCCCGGCCGAGATGGTTTCTACCTTCGCGCGGACGACGGCTATGGCGCAGCAAGCCTGGCAGCAGGCGCGGGGCGAGAATAGCTTTGCCCTTTTCCAGCCGCACCTGGAGAAAGTGATTGAGCTGCGCCAGCAGTATGCCAGCCTGTTCCAACCCTTCGAGCATATTTATGACCCGCTGCTGGATGATTTTGAGCCTGGTTTGAAGACCACCGACGTCCAGGCGATCTTCAGCATGTTGCTTCCTCAGCAGGTTGCTTTAATCCGCCGGATTGCCAGCCAGCCGGCCTTGAGCGATGAGTTAGTTCACCAGCAATTTGACCCCCAGCGCCAATGGGATTTTGGCGTTGAAGTGATCAGCCGGTTTGGTTACGACTGGCAGCGCGGTCGCCAGGATAAATCAGCTCACCCGTTCACCCAGGGCTTTGGAATTAATGACGTGCGCATTACCACCCGGGTCTATCCAGACTTCTTGAATCCGGCCCTGTTCGGTACCATGCACGAAGCCGGGCACGCCCTGTACGAGCAAGGCGTCGACCAATCCCTGGCGCGCACGCCCCTGGCAAGCGGGGCATCTTTGGCCTTGCACGAATCCCAGTCGCGCATGTGGGAAAACTACGTCGGGCGCTCTCTGCCGTTCTGGCAGTATTTCTACCCCCGCCTGCAGCAGGTCTTCCCGACCCAGTTCGGAGCGGTTGACCTGGAGACCTTTTATAAGGCAATCAACCGGGTTCAGCCATCCCTGATCCGGGTGGAAGCGGATGAGGCCACTTATAACCTGCACATCATGTTGCGCCTCGAGCTGGAGATCGCCCTGCTGGAAGGCAGCCTGGCGGTAAAGGATTTACCGCAGGCCTGGAATGACCGAATGCAGCAATACCTGGGCATAACCCCGCCAAATGACGCTCAGGGTGTGCTCCAGGATATCCACTGGTCGATTGGCCTGGTCGGCTACTTCCCGACCTATGCCCTGGGCAACCTGGTCGCCGCCCAGCTTTGGGAACGGATCAACCGGGATATTCCTGACCTGGATGATCAATTTCGCCAGGGTGAATTTAGTGGTTTGCTGAGTTGGCTGCGCAAGAATATCCACCGTCACGGCGCCAAGTACGAGCCCCAGGTGCTCATCCAGCAAGTGACCGGCTCGAAGATCGACCCGGCGCCTTACCTGCGTTACCTGGAAGCCAAGTACGGCCAGGTTTATGCTTTATAAGCCCGGCCGTTTCTGGCTGGCTGCCTTTTGCCTGTTCATTTTGCTGGCTGGCTGCTCACCGGCAGCCAGCCAGGCTACCAACCCGCCCCCGGCAACCCCGACCACCCGACTGGTTGCCAGCCTGGCAGCGCTGACCTCGACCCAACCACCAACGCCGACCAGGCCACCTGCTCCGTCTGCCACACCCTTGCCCAAGACTGCTCCTTCGGCCACAATGCCCCCGGTCAAGCCGCTCGCCGATCCAACCGCCTTGCCCCAATCGTTGCTAGTGCTCGATCCAATCCAGATTCGCGCTCCCGGTCCCGGTTCGCAGGTGCTTTCACCGCTGGCCCTGGAGCTGCAATTTGCCCTGGGTGAAATGAGCCGCTTTATCTCTCTGGACTTGCGCGCCGAGAATGGCACGCTGCTGGCGCGCAAGCTGATGGATCGCCGGCGAATGCCGCCGGGCGAGATCTACCAGGATCACCTGGATTTTGAGACCGGGTTTTCTTCGGCTGCAGCCTACTTGATCGTGCGGGTGGAAAGCGAAGCAGGCGTACCGCTGGTGGTCAACTCGGTGAAAATCGAGCTGCTGTCTGCGGGGACAGCCCGGTTGTTTCCTGGCGACTGGCAGGCAAAGGCTATCGACATTCAACTCCCTGCGCCTCAGGCAGAGCTGCATGGCGGCTTGATCGAACTCTCTGGCCTGACCCGCCTTGACCCGGCTGCCCCGCTCAAAGCCCAGGTGCTCGATCTGGCGGGTAAAGTCCTTGGCCAGCGGTTGGCCGGTATCGATGGCAGCAACAGCGGGCCATTTTTCCCTTTCACTGCCCAAATCTCCTACCAGGTTCAGCAACCGACCGATGCCCTTCTGGTGGTGTACCGCGATCTGCCTGAGAGCGGCGAGCTGCTCTACCTGGCCAGCCAGCCGCTGGTTTTGAACCCTTGACCTGGCGCTGAGTGCCTGTTGACCCTGGCGCGCTTATCCCTTAAAATTTAGATGCCCCGAATTGCTACTTACCTTACTGGAAGAAAGAGACAGGAGATCTGACGATGGCGAAGCGAGAATTTGTATCCAAGCGAGCCCCAGTTTATGCGGATGTCCCGGATGAGAAGTGGAATAGCTGGCGCTGGCAGTTGAGCAACCGGATTAATACTGTTGAAGAATTTGAAAAGGTGATTCCGCTCACCGAGAGCGAGCGCCAGGCCCTGCGGGCGACCAACCTGTTTCGAGTCGATATCACCCCCTATTTCATTTCTTTGATCGACCCGGATGACCCGGATGACCCGATCCGTAAGCAGGTGGTCCCGACGGATAAAGAGTTGCTGCCTTTCACTGCCATGATGGAAGACTCGCTGGCCGAAGATCGCCATTCGCCAGTGCCAGGCCTGGTGCATCGCTATCCCGACCGGGTGTTAATGCTGGTCACCACCCAGTGCGCCACTTATTGCCGCTACTGCACACGCTCGCGGATTGTTGGCGATCCCTCGGCCACCTTCTCACGCGCCGAGTTTGAGATGCAGATCGAATACCTCAAACGCACCCCGCAGGTGCGCGATGTGTTGCTCTCGGGCGGCGATCCGTTGGTGTTGGCGCCGAAGATCCTGGAAGAAATCCTCAGCCGGCTGCGCGAGATCCCGCATATTGAAATCGTCCGGATCGGCTCACGCGTACCGGTCTTCTTGCCGATGCGGGTCACCGATGAGCTATGCGATATGCTCCAGAAATACCACCCGCTCTGGCTAAATATCCACGTCAACCACCCCAACGAGATCAGCAAGGAGCTGGCCGAAGCAGCCGACCGGCTGACCCGGGCGGGCATCCCGCTTGGCAACCAGGCGGTCCTGCTGGCCGGGGTAAACGACAACATCCACATCCAGCGCCAGTTGGTGCATGAGCTGGTGCGGATGCGCGTCCGGCCTTATTACCTGTACCAGTGCGACCTGGTCGAAGGCGCCGGGCATTTTCGCACCCCGGTGGCGAAGGGCATCGAGATTATGGAAGGTCTGCGCGGCCATACCTCAGGCTATGCTGTCCACCAGTATATTATCGACGCCCCCGGTGGGGGTGGAAAAATCCCGGTCATGCCCAATTACCTGCTCAGCATGTCGGACCACAAAGTGGTGCTGCGCAACTATGAAGGCTATGTCACTACTTATGAAGAACCGGTCGACTACCTGCCCAGCGACGCCGCCAAATACAAAGGTGAGAAGCGCCTTGAGCCGGGCCAAAGCGGGGTTTTTGGCCTGCTCGATGGCGAAAATCTCTTCATCAAGCCAGAGGGTTTCGATGAAGTCCACGACCGGAATGGTATCCAACATCGTTTAAAGGATGCACGAAAATGGATGCCACTGGGGATTGGCGAAGGAGAAAAACCCGAATCATGACCAAAAAAACGCTAGGTTACGTCGAGTTGTTTTGGAAATGCCCAAACTGTGGCACCCGGAATCCTGGGCCGCAGAAAACCTGTTCGTCCTGCGGAGCGCCGCAGCCCACGGATGTTAAATTTGAGCAAGCGCCGCAAGCAGAATTAATCAAAGATGCTGCTAAGGTGGAGTCTGCCAAAAAGGGGCCGGATATTCACTGCCCGTATTGCAACACCCGCAACGTGGCGGATGCGGCAATTTGTGTGCAGTGTGGCGGTGATTTGAAAACTGGTCAGAAGCGCGAAGTGGGCCAGGTGGTTGGCGCATACAGCACCCAACCCAAGCCGGTCCAGCAAATACCTTGCCCAAACTGCGCCACGCTGAACCCGGACACGCGCGAGACTTGCAACGCCTGCGGCGCCCGGCTGAATGAAGAAGCCGCTCCGGCTGCGCCGCCTGCCGTGGCGGCCAAGGCTGGGTCCAAAACCGGCTTGTATCTCGCTTTGGCAGCCGGTGGACTGTTGGTCTTGTGCCTGGTTATCTTCTTTGTGATCAATGGCCGGCGCGCTGACCTGACCGGGACGATTCAGGATGTGAGCTGGTCGCGCGTGATCTACATCCAGGCTCTCCAGGATGTTACCCGGGCCGATTGGATCGACGAAATTCCCGCTGGCGCGCCGGTGGGCGACTGCCAGAGCCGCCAGTATGCCCGCCAGTCGGTATCCGCCCCTGGCGCGGAGGAAGTCTGCGGCACGCCTTATACCAAAGATACCGGCTCAGGCTTTGGTGAAGTCGTTCAGGATTGCGAGTACATTATCTACAAGGACTACTGCGAATATACTGCCCAGGAATGGACAGTCGTGAACCAGTTGGTCGAGAGTGGAGATGATATCAACCCGACCTGGCCGAGCCTGCAATTGGTGGCGGGCCAGCGTGAGGGCGACCGCCAGGAACGCTATACGGTAATCTTTGCCACTGAGCAGGGCCAGTATGAATACCAGGCTGCCAACGCAGAAGAGTTTACCCGTTTCACCCCGGGTAGCGAATGGACATTGACCCTGAACGGCTTTAACCAGATCGTTGGCCTGGAAGAACGATAATTTCTAAAGTGCCAAAAACTCGGTCCAGCCGAGTTCTTGGCACTCGGAAATCAATTTGGCCTTGACAAATTCCGTAGAAACTGTATAATTTCTACTAGAATTGTCATAAAAATTCTAGAGCTGGAGAATAACAACGAATGTTCACTTGCATGTGTCTGAGGCGGGGATCGTAACCACCGCCTCGTCACCAAACTCAGGTTGAAGCGCTACCCCGGCCTTCAACTGCCAACAGACTGACGAAGGGTGGTCGCGACCCCGCTTACGAAGTTGTTTCGTAATGCGACTGTGCTGCTTGCACGGGTTTCGCCGCCCTTTTTGTTTGTCTATTGGTTTTTTTTATGCAAGCTATTCGGAGTTAAAAAAATGACGGATCAACTGCTCGATCAACCTTATGTAATCACAAGCTTCCCCTCACTGAATCCACCGCCGGCTGGCGGCCTGGAGCTGGCGGTAGGGAACACCCCGCTGCTGCCGCTCAACCGGCTGGGGGTTGGCCTTTCGCCGCGTGTCCGGGTTTTCGCCAAGGCTGAATGGTTCAACCCGGGCGGCTCGATCAAAGACCGGCCGGCCCTGAACATTCTGCGCAGCGCCTTGGCGGATGGCTTGCTGTCAGGCGGTAAACGCCTGCTCGATTCGACATCCGGCAACATGGGCATCGCTTATGCCACCTTTGGCACGGCCCTGGGGGTCCCGGTCACCCTGGCTTTGCCGGCTAACGCCAGCCCCGAGCGGATCGCCATCTTGCGCGCCCTGGGTGCGGAAATCATCCTGACCGACCCGCTGGAAGGTACAGACGGCGCATTGCAGGTTATTCGCCAATTGGCTGCCGAGCAGCCTGAGAAGTATTTTTACGCCAATCAGTACGATAACCCGGCCAACTGGCAAGCCCACTACCTGACCACCGGGCCGGAGATCCAGCAGCAGACGAACGGACTGGTAACCCACTTTGTCGCCGGTTTGGGCACTTCCGGCACGCTGACCGGCGTTGGCCGTTACCTGCGCCATTGCAATCCGGAGATCCAATTGGTGGCTGGGCAGCCCGATTCGCCCTATCATGGCCTGGAAGGGCTGAAACACATGGCAACTGCCATCCGCCCGGGGATTTTTGACCCTCAATACCCCGACCGGACGGTCCAAGTGCGTACAGAAGATGCCTACGCCATGGTCCGCCAGCTGGCGCGCCAGGAAGGTCTGTTTGTTGGGATTTCCTCCGGCGCAGCCGCGGCAGCCGCTCTGCAGGTTGCCAATGAGCTGGAAGAAGGTGTAGTGGTCACCGTCTTCCCGGATGCTGGCTACAAGTACCTGAGTGACAAGGAGCTGTATGCTGGCGCTTGAAATTTCCCCCGCGGTTCTGAAAAGCATCCATGCCCACGGCGAGGCGGCTTATCCTGAAGAAGGAGCCGGTCTGCTGCTCGGGAGGGTGGATGGCGAGCGCCGTCAGGTCCAGGCGCTCCTTGAGTTCGAAAACTCGCGCGAGGTTGAAGCGCGCCACAATCGCTATCTGATCACCGCCGAAGACATGCTGCGCGGCGAGCAGCAGGCGATGCAGCAAGGGTTGGATATCCTGGGCGTTTTTCACTCGCACCCCGACCACCCTAACCGGCCGTCTGAATTTGACCGTGAGTGGGCGATGCCCTGGTTTTCATACTTGATCACCAGCGTGGAAGCCGGAAAAGCGCTTGCCAGTCGCTCCTGGCGGCTGGTCGAAGACCGTTCGAGTTTTACCGAAGAAGAAATAAAAATTAACCCTTAGGAGCTACGATGTCCCTCTATTTTGTCCGTCACCAACATACATCCGACACCTGCCCGGCGAAATACCCGGAAATGGGTCAGATGCTGCTTTCCCACCTCAACCCCGCCAACGCCCGCAAGTTCGGGATTGGTATCCAGGGCGATGTGGTGCTTGATAATCAGCACACCCTGGTCCTGATCCTGGAGGCGGAAGCGCGCCAGGCTGTCGATCAATTCATGCAGCCGTTCCAGATGGCCGGGACGGTTGAAATCTGGCCGGCCTCGACTTGTGAAGTGGTTGTCGATCGCGGCGGCTGCGAACTATAATTCAACCCTGGGAGAAAAACAGCTTATGCCAAGTTTACGAATTCCAACCCCGCTGCGGGCCTACACCGCCG
>JAYRWF010000314.1:0-2401 GCA_041918195.1 Anaerolineales bacterium | reverse complement strand
GCGCTTACCTGGTCAACCTGCAGCATGTCAAGGAAGTCATCCCATTTACCCGCAGCAGTTTCAACCTGCGCCTGGATGACCCGGCTGGCACACTGATACCCTTGAGCAAAGTTGCCGCGGCGGAGCTGCGCAACCAGTTGGATTACTGAGCCTGGCTTTCCGTTTCTACTAAGAAAATCATCATTCCAAGACGCCATTCACGTTCTGGATTGCACCATTCACCGCCGATCCTGCCCTTTCGGCGCTTTTTTATTGCACCGGCCGGAAAGTACCTATATACTGTAAATGAAATTCGTTCAGCGGTATGGGAGGTTGGTTATGGAAAACATGGGAATTTGTGTCCAGGCAGTCAGCCATTGCTACCAGGAGAGGCAAGCCCTGGATGGGATCAGCTTTGAGGTTGAGCCAGGGGAAACCTTCGGCTTCTTGGGGCCGAATGGCGCCGGCAAGACCACCACCATCCGGATCCTGACCGGGCAGTTGCGTCCAACAGCCGGACGGGCCTGGGTGGCCGGCCGCGATGTGGTGCAGGAAAGAGAAGCTCTGAAACCACTGATTGGGGTGGTGTTTGAGTACCAGAATTTATATGAACGCCTGAGCGCCCGGGAAAATTTGTGGTTCACCGCCGGGCTATACGGCGTTTCGAAAAAGCGGGCGGATGAGTTGTTGGCGCTGGTGGGCCTGCAGGGACGCGCTCGAGAACCGGTCAGCCGCTTGTCGCATGGAATGAAGCAACGTTTGCTGATTGCCCGGGCCTTGCTTCCTGGGCCGCGGGTGCTGTTTTTGGATGAGCCAACGCGTGGACTGGATCCCAATATTGCCCGCGAGCTACGGGCGGTAATTGCTCAGCTTGCTGAACAAGGGTTGACGATCTTCCTGACCACCCATTACATGGAAGAAGCCGACCGCCTGTGCCGGCGGGTTGCGATCCTCGATCATGGCCGGCTGGCAGCGCTGGATAGCCCCGAAAACTTGAAGAAAGCCTATGGCCAGGGCGCCGCGACGACCCTGGAAGATGTCTTTGTTCGCCTGACAGGACACGCTTTGGTCTTGGGCCAGGCGGGATGAACCTCCGAGAAGGGAGGCAAAGATGAAAAACTCGAATTCTTTTTCCGACCATCTGCGCAGGATTGAGACGATTGCCAGGAAGGATTTCTTTGATGCGCTGAAGAATAAAACCACCCTGACTGTGCTGCTCTCGGCGCTGTTCCTGGTAGTGATGTATCGCCTGATCCCGGTCTTGACCTCGGCTGCCGAGGCGCCGGAATTGATCATCGCCGACCCGGGAGATTCGGTTTTGGCCGAGCGCCTGGCGGATAGCCCGGCTTTCCTGGTTTTCAGCCGCCCGGATGAGCAGTCGATGCTCAAACGGTCCGCGGCGAGCGAGGCGCCTAATCTGGCCTTGGTCATACCTGTTGGCTTCGATCAACTGCTGGCTGAGGGGAATCCTCCAACCTTACAAGGCTATTCGTTATATTGGGTGAAACCAGAACAAGCCGACGAAATGCGCCTGCGCGCCGAGGCGGAACTCTCCCAATTAGCCGGCCAGCCGGTTCAGATTAACCCGGAGCTGGTTCCGATCTATCCTGCGCCAGGTGATAATACCCTGGCAAACTGGGCTGCGATGGCTTTGGTGCTTGCCCTGGCAATGGTCAATATCCAGTTAATTCCGAACCTGATGCTGGAAGAAAAACAAACTCACACCCTGGACGCGCTGTTAATCTCACCTGCCACAGCCTGGGACCTGGCTGCCGGTAAGGCGCTCAACGGCTTGTTCTATTCCTTCCTGATTGCAGCGATCATCCTGGGTTCTTACGCTGCCCAGGTTTTACACTGGGACCTGGCGATCCTGGCTGTGTTGCTGAGTGCGCTTTTTCTCACCCCACTGGGTTTGCTGGTTGGACAGCGCATCGAGAGCCGCTCCCAGCTCGGCGGCTGGGTCTGGCTGCTGCTGATTCCATTGATTGCCCCGGTCTTGATCATTATTCCGGCCGAATTCTTCCCTCCGGTTGTCCTGCAGGTTGCCCGGCTGCTCCCGACCGGGGCTGTGCTGGATTTGACCTTCCTGACCTTTTATCCCGAAATTTCCTGGGGCAGGGTTTTCCTGGATATTGCCGTGGCATTGGCCTGGACAACCTCGATGGTTGCCTGGCTGGTTTGGAGCATTCGCCGGATGGATCGGCTTGGCTCTCGGCGTCTGCAGCTTGTAGCGCGCGCGAAGCGGTCGCTTCCCGGAATCCCCCACCTCCAACAGGCAACCGGTCTTGACCGCGACCTGGAGATCGCTAGCCTGTCACCTGAAAGTCCCACGCTGGCCGCGCGGCTGCCTTCCGCAGGTCAGGCTGGCCGTGCTACTGGCAGGCGCATTATTCTCGCCATTGCGGCCAAGGACCTGCGCGAG
>JAYRWF010000313.1:0-1538 GCA_041918195.1 Anaerolineales bacterium | reverse complement strand
GATTGCAATCGACAAGAAAGACACCACGGTGGAAATGACATCTTCCAACACACTGACCGGTGTACTACCCAGACCGCCAGTCGTCGCCGTAACCGCCGGGCGAACCACAGCCGATTTGACTGTATGCACGCTGCCCGCCACCAGCAGTCCCAGCGCCATGGCAAGCACCGGATGCATGTCAGAAACGACACCCGAGCCAGCACCAAAAGCGATCGCACCGGCTGCCGGACGGATGAAAGACTGAATGATGTCATTGATGTGATTGACCGCCGGGACCTTATCGGCGAAAATTTCCACCAGCAGCAAGACCGCCAACAAGCCAATCACCCACCAGCTCGTCAGCGTGTCCCACGGGCTGCTGAGCTTGACTAGATTAGTGAACCTGGCCAGCAAGGCCAGACTGAGCAAGGGAATATATGCATTCAACCCGGCGCTTGCCGAAAGACCAAAAGCTGAAAATATTCCGGTTAAAACGTCCATTCGATCGCACTCCTCTCAACCAATTTGAAATCCACCCCATGTTCCAGTTAGCCAAAACCGGACCAGGTTAAAAGCAGCAATCTGTAGCAATGCCGCACCAAAGCCGGCTGCCAGCGGAAAAACAAGCTGCTGGAAATTCTGATAACGGTTTTCCCTGCGCATCAGGGTCAATCCAAGCACGGTATAAACCATGGTCAACAACGCCAGCACTCCGCCCGCGCTGATCAACGCCAGTGGATACAACACCACCGGAGACTCGGTCAGGGCCAATCCCCCCAACAGGCCGGTAGCCAGTAGCAACCCGGCCAGCGACCGCCAGCCATCCATCGCCGGGCGCGGGTCCCATTCCAGCCAGGCGGTTTGGTTGAAGGCTGGGAACAGGTATATAGCAACCACCAGGCCCATCCCCAGGCCGCTCAACATTCGAATCGAGTTCTGTGGTGGGTAGAGTTGCGGCGCCCCTGGCAGCAGGCTGGCAAACGAGTTCAGCCCGTCGACTGCGAAGAACAAGACAAACACAGCCAGGATTACCCGCATTCCACCCACTGGCAGGCCACCACGGCGCAGGCGAAACAGCGCCAGGAATACCAGGCCAGCAACTGCACCCAGGTACATCCCCGAACAGCGCGCGCAGAACGAAAACGGCCGGTCGCCCAGGTGAAACGAGCGATCCGCGATCTGGTGGCAAACCGCATACCCCACCGCGTCTGCTTTGCCAAGCAAACCGGGCGGTGTATTCAGCAGCCACCCAAACACCAGAATGCTTAAAGCCAGCAGCAGCGCTCCTTTCCAGGGAGCAGTGGCCAGGCTTTTATGAAGGGAGACAGGTTGCATCATCCTAGATTATAGGTGGTTTACCAGTTTTTGCCAGGGTTACATTCTATATACGCAAATCTACCTGCCAGGTTGTAGCCCAACTGCCAAGAAAGCAATCCAAATCATCCCGCTTTTAGACGCATTAAAAATTATAACTGCTATAATTATTACACACCTTATTGCAGGAGGATCCTATGAGAGCCCGCCAGACGATTCTAGTTTTGACGATCCTGGTCAGCCTG
>JAYRWF010000312.1:0-1701 GCA_041918195.1 Anaerolineales bacterium | reverse complement strand
TACGAGCTGCTGAAAGATAAATACCAGTTCGAAGCGCGCGGCGAGATTGAAGTCAAGGGCAAAGGGAAAATGTGTGCGTATTGGCTCGTCAGGAAGATAACTCCTGAAGAAATGGTCGAAAACAGGCTGCCTTCTGAATAGCGCCTCCCGCTCCTGGACATGCAGGTTAAATTTGTCTTACAAGTTAGCATCAGGCGAAGTGGCGAAGTATAATAGAGGGGAGGTCCTTCCGCTTTTCGACCGGTTGGATCACTCAAATTGAAAGGAACCCCTTATCTCATGCCTGAGGACGTCTCTCCAACCTTCCCGCAGGTCCAGGCCAGTTCCCATTATTGTTTCGTGTGTGGAGTGGCTAACCCGGCCGGGTTACATATCCGTTTTTTTGAATCAGCCCCATCCGAAGTCAGCGCCGAAATCAACTTACCAGCTCATTTCCAGGGCTATCCTGGGATCACTCATGGTGGGATCATTGCAGCAATGCTGGATGAGGCTGCTGGCCGTTCACATATGGGCTTTGGCGATAAACCACGCTTCATGTTCACCGCCAGCCTAAAAATTCGATATCGCCGCAATGTCCCAACAGAACAACCATTGCGCCTGGTCGGCAAGGCCGGAGCCAGCAAAGGCCGTATGGCCGAGGCCACCAGCGCGATCTACAACCTGGAGGGTGAATTGCTGGCTGATGCCGAAGCCATCCTGGTAGATGTCCCGGACCACATGATCAACGGATCAGATCTGAGCGGGCTTGGGTGGCGCGTATATTCTGAGGCTGAATTAGCCGAATATAAAACCAAATAAAAAAGGAGACCACTGATGATCATCGAATACAATCGCCCACAAACGATCGCGGAGGCCTTGAAGCTGTTGGAAAGGACCGAGCCGGTCAGTGTGCCGTTGGCAGGGGGAACGGCAATTAACCGCACGGGTGAACAGCCAGTGGCTGTCGTAGACTTGCAGGCCCTGGGACTGGATAAAATCACCCCGCGCGGCAGCAGTCTTGAGATCGGGGCGATGGTCACCCTGCAGGCGCTACTCGAGGAGTCAATTCCAGAAAGCCTGCAGCGCGTCATCAGACAAGAAACTACCCATAACCTGCGCCAGGCCGGGACAATCGGCGGCCTGCTGGTCGCTGCAGGTGGGCGATCGCCGCTGCTGACCGCTTTGCTGGCCCTGGATACAGTCCTGACAATCTTGCCTGAATCCCGGCAAGTTTCCTTGGGCGACTTTCTGCCTGCCCGCTCCGAGCGTTTGCATGGTCGATTGATCAGCCAGGTGTCTATCCCACTTGCTCCTCGCCTGGTCTTTGAATCGGTCGCCCGCACCCCGGCCGATCTGCCAATCGTTTGCGTAGCTGCCGCCCGTTGGCCTTCTGGCCGGACACGCCTGTCATTGGGCGGCTTTGGAAAAACACCTTCCCTGGCCATGGATGGCTCAGAAACCGCTGGCGCTGTGTATGCCGCTCACAACGCCTACAGCGAAGCCGCTGATGAATGGGCAACTGCCGAATACCGCGCCGAAATTGCTGGCATCCTGGCCGGCCGCTGTACGAAGATATTGGAAGATTCGCGCTAATGATGAGCGCGCCAGCCGCCTGAACGACCGAGGACTTTACCCATGCTGAACTATGGTTTCGAGTTAATAATGGAGCGGGAAATCCCTGAAATCAACACCCGCGCCCGCCTTTACCGGCATCAAAAATCT
>JAYRWF010000311.1:0-2539 GCA_041918195.1 Anaerolineales bacterium | reverse complement strand
CAAATCATCTGCTGCCTCCTATGAAAATTCTAAGGGTACCACTCGGGATGGAAATAAGGGCCACGTGGCGTTATGGGCGTGTAACCTCCCCCATCCAGGGTAAAGAGCCATAATTCTTCGATGTTTTCGCCCAGGTCAACGCCGAACAATATCTGCCGTCCATCGGGCGACCAGTTGGGGTCAAAAGTGCGCAGATTGCCTAGCTCAATCCGCGATTCCTGGCTGCCATCCGGCCGCATCAGAAACAAGTCGCGACTATCATCCAGGTTCTTAAACCGGTTCCCGTCCGCGTCCTCTCGCACACTGCAGAATACGATCCATTGACCATCCATCGACCAACTCACATCAAAGTCATTATTATCCGGACTGTTGGTTAGATTCGTCAAGGTCATGCTGTCCAGGTCAAGTCGGAAGATGTCTTTATTGTCATTCAAATCCAACTGGCCATTCCGGTCTGTATCGGCTAAAGAGCGCGCAAAGATAATCGACTTTCCATCTGGCGACCACTCAGGGTCTTCATCCGTGCCGCTATCCGTCAGGCGCTCCAAACCACTGCCATCGGCATTCACGATCCAGATGTTTTGAGCATAGTCCGGTTTTCCAGACCGGCTTTCGCGACCTTCAAACAATATCCGGCTGTCCCTCGGCGCTGGAGACCAGGCAGGCCAGCGCGCAGTACCCTGGAAATTGGTGATTTGTTTTTCGGTGTTGCTGGCCACGTCCAGGGTGTAGAGCTCCCATTTATCTGGGTTGCGATAGGAGGCATACACAATCATAGAGCCATCCGCGTTGGGAGAAGGCGCTTCATCGCGGAAGCTGTTGCGGGTTACCTGGCGGCGCTCACCTGTAACCGCATTTTGAGTGTAGATTTCCCGGCTGGTGTTCATGTCGAAAGCGTAAATGATCCAATCGGTACTCGGGGCTAATTTCGGCAACGCTTCAACAGTTTCTAACCCGGGCGTAGCGGTAGGCTGTGCTAAGATCGGATCCTGAAAGGCTTGCACGCCTGAGTTTTCGGGTTGGTCCACTCCTTCTTGCGAGAGAGGAGCGGTTGTCGGTATCGTTTCATCTGCCCCATCCGTACCGGCTGATGGCTGGCCCGCTTCCAGGGTAGGCTCGCCAATTGGGTTGAAATTTCTCAACGTAGGTGTGTTGATGGGAATAATCCAGGGTGTTGGCGTGATAGTAATTGATAGTTTATTCAGAAGGAAATTTGGCCGGATCCAAAACCAAAAAAGCGCCGCCATGCCAAGCAGGACAACCAAGCCAATTATAAAATAACGACCTGACCGGTTGAATTTTGGTTCACTCTCCGTAAATGCCTGTTGGTCGAAAACTAGAGAAGCTTCTGCTTCTTGACCGGCAAATTGCGCGGCGCCACAATACGGACAATAACGCGTCCCAGCTTTGATCTCCCTGGCACAGCTTACACAGGCTGGCTTTTGCTCAAGCTTCTCACCAGTAATCGGGCAGAATTGTGCGTTCTCCGGGTGTTCATTACCACAATGCGGGCACTTCATCGCCTAATCCTCCGGTATGCGGGCTTTATCATTCCAGCCTTGTCGCCAAATTGTCAAGCCCAGGAATAATCCAATCATGAGTAGCAATACCAGCCAATAACCCAATAGCAGCCAGGGGCTGCTGGTAAAGTTCAATTTATCCAGGACAGGATCGTTTATTTTTCCAGCGTTTTCAAACAGCATTACGAGATTCAGACTGTTGCCGAGCGCTCTCAGGCCCCAATGGGTAATCGAAAACCAGGCCACCGGTCCGACGTTGAACAGCAAGCCGGCCAGGACGATTTGCACCAGCATGGCTGGGAACATCAACATACTGGCCTGGTCCAGCGAACGGGCAAAAGCAGAGATCAGCAATCCCAACGCCACTCCTGCCATCAGCATCAATTCCAAGGTTACCAGCCACTCGAGCGCCAGTGGTCCCAGGAACTGGATCGCCGCCGGTAGAGAGCGCCCTAACGCGCCGACCTGGCTTTCTGGTGTGAACCAAACCAGGGTGATTGCAACTAAGGTCGCCATCTGCCAGACACCCAAGCCACCCAAGACTGCAAACTTCGAGAGTACGTACGGCAGCGGACCGACCCCATAGCGGCGCTCCCGGCCAAAGACACGCCGTTCTTTGACGATTTCCTTGGTGGCATTCAGGATGCCAAGCCAGGCAGCCGCGATGCTTAAGATAAAAAGGGCAGTTGATGAACCCCGGATTCCTACTACGGTAAAACTATCGCGTTCGGCAACCGCCAGCAACAAGATTGCGACCAGGATGCCCTGGAGTAGTTGGAACACGAATGCTCCTGCGTCTCGACGAACCAATTTCCAATATCGAGAGGTCAGGATGCCCAGCTTGCGCCGGTTTTGCTTCCAATCAAAATGGAATTTCTCGGTGACGGCTGATTGCGGCCTGGCCTCGAGCCCCTCGCTCTCCTGGATGTCCTGCGGTGTGCGGCTATGTTGCCAGATCTGTTCATTGTAGCGCGGTTCGGCGATCAACTGCTGGTAGAAGCGGTCCGCTTCTTCTGGTT
>JAYRWF010000310.1:0-3434 GCA_041918195.1 Anaerolineales bacterium | reverse complement strand
TCCGGCGGGCAGAAGCAGCGTGTGGCGATTGCCCGCGCCTTAGGGATGAATCCGGAAGTGATGTTATTTGATGAGCCTACTTCGGCGCTGGACCCGGAATTGATCGGCGAGGTATTGACCGTTATGCAGAAGCTGGCCGAAGAGGGCATGACCATGTTGGTGGTCACCCACGAAATGGGCTTTGCCCGGGAAGTTTCGGACCGGATTATCTTCATGGAGAACGGTTATATTGTTGAAGATGGGCCGCCGAAGCAGCTTTTCTACACGCCTAAATTTGAACGCACACGTGAGTTCCTGTGGAAGATTACCGAGCTCTACGGCAAAGATGAGGAAAAGAAGAGCTAACCGGCTATGGATGCACTGGTTCTCTATTTACAACGCGTGACGCCCGATTTTCTGCAGGGCATCGTCACCACTCTCTACCTGACGGCGGTAGCGCTATCTTTGGGGCTGCTGCTGGGTTTGCCAACCGCCCTGGCTCGGGTGTATGGCCCGCGCTGGCTGCGAAACCTGGCCATCGCGTATATTGAGGTGTTCCGGGGGACGCCACTGTTGGTACAGTTGTTCGTAGTATATTACGGCCTGCCCGAGATCGGCGCGTTATTTGGCCTGCATGGCGTAGGTATCACCCTGGATCGGCTACCAGCGGCTTTCCTGACGTTGGGTCTAAACAGCGGGGCTTACCAGGCGGAGTATTTTCGCGGCGCTCTGCAGGCGGTCGGCAGCGGGCAGATGACCGCTGCTCGCGCCCTGGGAATGACCAAAGGTCAGAGCATCCTGCACATCATCCTGCCCCAGGCTTTACGCCTGGCTCTGCCAGCCTGGTCGAACGAAGCGATTTCGATGATCAAATATACGGCTGTGGTCTTCTTAATTGCTGTGCCCGATATTATGGGCAAGGCCAAGATCCTGGCCGGGCGCTATTTCAACCCAATTGAAATTTACATTACGGTGGCCTTGATCTACCTGGTATTGGTTGCGATCGCCAGTTGGTTGGTGCACAGCCTGGAACGCCGCCTGGAGCTACCCGGCGGCCAGTTCGAAGCTGCCCGCCATTAGACCTGTAAAACCCCCAACCGGTTTGGTTGGTTAAAAAATCATTGGAGTAGAAAATGCCCTCAAAATATATCTTCTCAGACCCACAAACCTGGGTTCATCAAACACTGGTTCCCAGCCTGGCGCAGGACTGGCCGATGTTGCCGGTGGAGCGCGCCGAGGGCGCTTACCTGTATACTGCTGACGGCCGGCGCTACCTGGACTTTACTTCCGGGATCGCTGTCACCAATATCGGTCACGGGCACCCGCGCGTCCTGGCCGCCGCCCATGCCCAGATGGATAAATTCTCGCACAGCTCGGTCGGAATTACCGTCCATGAGCCGCTGCTCAAGCTGACCCAGGCCCTGTCAGAGGTTACGCCAGGCAACCTGGATATGTTTTTCTTTGGAAATAGCGGCGCTGAGGCGGTTGAAGGTGCGCTCAAGCTGGCGCGTTATGTCACCGGCCGGCCGGGGATTATTGCCTTCGATGGTAGCTTCCACGGGCGCACGTACGGCGCGGCCTCGGTCACGGCGGTGAAGGCGAAATACCGCAAACACTACGAGCCGTTTGTTCCTGGTGTGTATTTTGCCCCGTATGCTTATCCCTACCGCTGCCCGCTGGGCGAAGAGGATGAAACCGTGATCCAATGGAGCCTGGATGGCCTGCAGAAGATCTTTGATCGCCAGATTCTGCCCTCGGAAGTGGCTGCAATCCTGGTTGAGCCTATCCAGGGTGAGGGTGGTTACGTTGTACCACCGGCTGGCTTTTTGCCCGCTCTGCGCCGGGTCTGCGATGAGCACGGTATCCTGCTAATCTTGGACGAAGTTCAAACCGGTTTTGGCCGCACCGGCCAGATGTTCGCGGCCCAGACCTTTGGCGTCCAGCCGGACATCCTGGCGATCGCCAAGGGGATTGCAAACGGCTTTCCGATGGGCGCGACCGTGGCCAGCCGGGCGCTGATGAGCCAGTGGCCGGCTGGCTCGCATGGCACTACTTACGGTGGCAATCCGATTGCCTGCGCAGCGGCCCTGGCAGTGCTGGATGTGATTCGCGAGGAGAACCTGCTCGAGAACTGCCGGACGATGGGAGCGCGGTTGTTGGATGGGTTTAAGCAATTCCAGGTCCAGTATCCTTTTATCGGCGATGCGCGTGGGCGCGGCCTGATGATCGCGATGGAATTCGTCATTCCCGGCACTAAAACGCCGGATGGCGACAAGGCAATGGCCGTTTTGGAAGCTTGTTTGAAACGCGGGTTGGTGGGTTATATGGCTGGCCTGAAGGGCCAGGTGATCCGCCTGATTCCGCCGCTGAATGTGACCGGCGAACAAGTTGATGAAGCGCTGGGGATACTCGCTGAAAGCCTGGCAGCGGTCTAGAATTGATGAAATAAAAAGTGGCCGGACAAACCCGGCCACTTTTTATTTCATCAACGAGACACCAGCGGCTTTCCGGGCCAGCAGACCGCCTTTCAGGCTATAGGCCTGGTAGCCTCGGGCTCGCAGCCAGCGCGTGCCGGGCAGGCTGCGATGCCCACTCAAACAAAGCATGATCACCGGTTGCGCCGGATCCAGGGTCAGCCTTTCCAGGCTGCCTGGCATTTCAGTCAGCGGTGCATGGATTGCCCCGCTGAGTGTGCCTTGTTGATATTCCAGAGTAGTGCGCGCGTCCAAAAGCTGGAGCCCAGGATATTCCTCCAGCCATTGTTGCAATTGTTGTGGGCTAATTGCGGGGGCTTTTCCGATTGGCAGCCACCAGAAGGTTTTTCTCATGGTATTGATTATGCCTGCAAAGTAGCAAAGCCCCCGCTTTTTACCAGGCTGCGTTGTCCATTGCCATGATCTTCAAAAATTTGGTAATGCAGCGCAATGGGCATGGCCTTGCTGAGCATGGCTTGCGCCGGGCAATACGCCGTCGCTGAAAGCTCGATCGCCCGTAGGACAGCCGCTTCGTCAATGTTTCGCCCGCTGATCAGGTAGTCAATCCGGCTGCTGGTGAACACTTTTGGGTGCTGCTCAGCCCGCTCAGCGTGAACCTGGACTTCAAAGGTGCTGATATCCTGGCGTTTTTTGGTCAGGATCGAGATCACATCCATGGCAGTGCAACCGGCAAGGCCGAGGGCAATCAACTCCATCGGACGGAATCCATTCTCCTCGCCGATTGGCGCAGCGGCATCCAAAGGTAACTTGAAGCCGCTTTCAGAACTGCCGGTAAAGGCGATTTTTCCATTCCAGGTTACTTCGTAAGTACCAGCATTTTGATAATTGTTTACTAATTCAGCAACTTGTCGTCCGTTCAAATCATAAATTGTTAACTTAACATTTCTTCCCTCGGGTAAGGCATACTTAAACTTTGTTGATGGATTAAAAGGATTTGGATAATTTTGACTTAACTCAAAC
>JAYRWF010000309.1:0-9212 GCA_041918195.1 Anaerolineales bacterium | reverse complement strand
GCTCCCCTGGCTCGTTCTTGATTTATCCAATTGGTGTCTCACTCACCTGTTTGCTCTTCCGACACTGTCCGGATGCGGTTCGGGGCTGCGCGCAGCAACTCGCCATGCGAGATCCGGTTCACGCGCCGGCAATGTGGGCAGGTCGCATTGTAATGGCCAAGATGCTCTCTTTCCAATTCATCCAGGATTTCCAGGATGATATCTTTGGTCAGTGCATAAGGCCGGTGACAGTGTGAACAGCGAATTTGCATCGTGCACCTCCAGGGATCAACCTGATTATAATCCCATTCCAGACAGTCCGGGTTATAATTCAAACATGAGCAGCTTCTACACCCGCACCGGCGACGATGGTTACACTGGTTTGCTCGGCGAGGGGCGCCCGCCGAAATACCATCCTCGGATCGAAGCCGTCGGCGCCCTGGACGAGGCCACTGCCGCCATGGGCCTGGCTCGGGCCTCCAGCCAGGCAGACCTCAGTCGCAGCATACTGCTGGCAGCCCAGCGTGACCTGTATGGACTGATGGCGGAGGTCGCCGCTACCCCAGAAAATGCAGCCGCCTTTCGAACGATTACATCCACACGCGTGGCCTGGCTAGAAAGCCAAACTGATGAAATCAGTCGCCAGGTCGCTATGCCCAAGGATTTCATCGTTCCGGGAGATTCTACCGCCGGAGCTGCCCTGGCGATGGCACGCACCATTGTCCGCCGGGCTGAACGACGGGTGGCCTACCTCATCCACAACGCCGAGCTCGAAAACCACGAGCTACTGCATTACCTGAACAGGCTATCCTCGCTGTGTTTCGTCCTCGAGCTGCTAGAAAATCAAGCCGGCGGTAAGGCTGCACCCACTCTGGCAAAACAAACAGAATAAAAAACTGGCGGGGTCTCCGCCAGTTTTTTTTTAATTTCCGCTCGCAGCCAGCGCTGCCTCGATCTCTGCCTGGAAAGTTGAATATGGCTGAGCGCCGACCACCAGCTTGCCATTGATCAGAAAGGATGGCGTGCCAGTGATACCAGCCGCTTGTCCATCAATACCATCTTGTTCGACCCTGTCGCGGTATTTCTCGCTATCCATGCAATCATTGAACTGGGTTAGATCCAGGCCAATCGCTTCGGCCATTTTTCCCAGACGCACCCGGGCAAAGTAGCCCTCGTCTTCACCCAACGAATTCGCAAACAGAATATCCTTATATTCCCAGAATTTACCCTGGTCAGAGGCGCAGTAAGCTGCCTCGGCTGCATCACGCGACTCAGTACCGCCCAGGCCGATATTCCTGCTGATAAAGTTCCCCATGCTACGGAAGGTGAAGTAGACCTTGCCAGTCGCCACGAAATTATCGATAATCCCTTGCTCGGTTGTATCCGAAAACTGCTTACAGTAGGGGCATTGAAAATCTGAATACTCAATGATCTTCACCGGCGCGTTTGGATCGCCCATGCTGTTGCCCTGGATTTGCGAGCGCTGCTTGGGTGTAATGGTAATGATTTCACCCTCAGCAACTTTGCCGTTCGATCTGCCGGCCAATTGGTTAATCGCATAGATTCCTACGCCGAGCAGGATCACACCCAAGCCAATATAAAGAAACATCCGCAACCGTTTTTGTCGCTCGCGCTTCAACCGTTCTTCACGCTGCGCCTGTCGCTTCGAATCAGATTGGCGTACTTGTTTAGGACTCATGTGCACTCCTGAAAAGGAAATAAATTATCCGAATGAGGGCAAATTTTCTCATGATTACCCGCCTTTGTCCAGAGAAAATGGGAGACTGTTAAGGATTCCTAAGCTTTGGGTAATTCGTACCTGTCTCACTGCAAGCGGTAAACAAACAGCGGATACTCCTCACCTGTCCGGTAAAACCCCACCTTTTGATAAAGCTGCAAGGAAGCCGGATTGTCCTTCTGGGTATTGACGGTGATCCGCTGCGCGCTGCGCCGCCGAAACTGCAGCAACATATCTTGGACCAAAGCCAGCCCGATTCCCTGGCCTTGATATCCCGGCAACACAGCCAGGCGCGCCAGGTGACCCCCAATCGGCGTGGCTGTGCTGATCTGGTAGCCAACCATCTGCCCGTTTAGTTCGGCTACCGTCGCCACCGCCGCCTGGCGATAGGCCAGACTCAAGCCCATCTGCGAGTTTTGCCAGATTTGAGAAAATGCGGCCGCATCTACTGCCTCGACCAAGGGGATGTCATCCAGGTTCATTGGCCGGATTACCAGCTCAGGTGAAAATCTCACGGGAGTAATTTCACCGCCGTCCCAATTCAACATAACCACCCGGTTATCTTCCGCAAAGCCACGTTTTTCGAGCAGATCAACAAACCATGGCCACAAAGCCAGGGCAGCAACCCAGCGCACCTCTTCGAGAGCCTTGAATTGATCCAGGGTCTCTGCCCATAACAAATCCCAGGCTCGCTCGGCGGAGAGGGCGTGAGCAGCGGCGAACAAGCGAATCCAGGCCACCTGGCGCGGATCAGGTGGGCAGGCCAGTGCTGCCAACAAGCTTTTATGCTGTTCCAGCACCAAATAAGGCGGCGATCCGATCCATTCTAAAGGCGTGCGCCAATCAAGATGGCGGTGAACATGGATTTCAAAATGGATCAAGTTTGCCAGTTGCTGGCGGTCTTCTGGCTGTGCATTCCGGATGGTCGTTTGGGGCTTGAATAGATTCATGACTTGCGCTTATAAAATTCGCTTGTGATCACCCTTTGAAGCGGGTTATTCATAGATTAGAATAGATGCTACAGGATTACCTGTGGACAATATCATCTCGGCATTCTTTTCCTCGGAGGCGCAACGGTGCAAATTTGTTCTCAATGCCAATCTAGTAATCTCGATACAGCCACTCATTGCAAAAATTGCCAGGCAGACTTGAGTCAATGGTCACAACATGCCATCTTGCTCAAGGAACTGCAAGAAAACCCGCGCGTCAGCCACATCCGGATTTCGGTTTCCGGCGACTGCTGCCCGGCCTGCGCCGAAGCGGAAGGGGTCTATTCCAAGCAAGAAGTTCCCCATCTGCCGGTTGAGGGTTGCTCGCATAATCTGGGCTGTCGCTGCTTCTATATGCCCGTCTTAAGTGAGCTATTTCCCTGAGCCTTGCGATTTCCTTCCAGCCATTTGCCGGCCACGCTTAACGCCTGAGCACGATTGTTCACTTGCCCGGTCGCCTGAGCTTCTCGGATCAGCTCTAACAACTGCCCAATCAGCGGGCCAGGTTCCAGGTCGAACACCTGGATTAAATCATTACCATCCACTAACCGAAGGGGAGCAACGGTTTTTTCGGGATGCTCCCACCAGGATTCCAACAAAGCCCGGACCACGGACAGGTGCCGGGCCCAAGTTTCACGTGGTAGGGTTGGCCCATAGGTGGCCAGGCCGTCCGCCAGCGAAAGCAGATTGACATCCACTCCTGCTGAACCCGTCGCGCGAAAATAACGATAAATAGCACGCCGGGAGGGGTTAGCGCCAGCCTGGGCCAACAACATCGGACGCATATGCTGGCGCACGATCATCGCCAGGTGATCCACTTCGTCATTGTTCAGACGGAGCCAGCGGGCTCGCTCAACCACCAGGCCAGCCCCCATTTCTTCATGCTCAAAAAACCGGATCCGACCTGTCTCTTCGGTTCGGTGCGTCGCCGGCTTGCCAACGTCGTGATACAGGCCTGCCAGGAATAAAAGACCGCGCAGCGAACGATCGGGATTCAGGTTGGTCGCCAGGTGCTTGCTTAAGGGCTGGCGAAAGCGACCCAATTGGACAGAGATAAAACCCAACGCCCAATTGGCCGCTTTCTCCTGGTCGTACTGCACAGCCAGCACTTCCAGCACCTGCTCCAGCCAACTCAATAATTCCAGGGTGTGCGTCCACACATCTGCTATATGCGGCACTGATTGGATGACCCCCTTCAGATCAACTACTTCTGGCAAAATCGGTTCCAAAGCCCCCAGCATATCTAACAGGCGGATTGCAGTCGCAGGTTGAGGGCCTTCTAGAATCCGGAATAGTTCGTCCCGCATGCGTTCAGGTGAAACGCCAGCCAGGTGCGAGGCGGCCTGGCGAATCTGGCGGGTAGTCTCAGGATGGATCTTCAAGTTTAACGCAGTCGCCAGACGAATCGAGCGGATCACTCGCACAGGATCATTTGCCAGGGCAGTTTCTGAACAAGCCCGTAGCAGCCTGGCCCGTAAATCCGGCGCGCCGCCAAGCGGATCAACCAGGCTGGGCTCTGGCATCAGCGGTAGAGCCATCGCATTCACTGTAAAATCGCGGCCTCGTAAATCGCTTTCCAGGTCTGGGCCACGCAACGCAGCAAAATCCAGCTTGATCCGCCGCTCGTCCGGCAGGGTCAATACCAGGCGGGCCGTTTGGCGCTCGATATCCAGTGGAAAATAGGCCGCGCCCAAACGGTTGGCAACCTGGCGAGCGACCCTCAACACATCACCTGACAGGGCAAAGTCCAGGTCGTGCAACTCCCGATCCAACAGCAGATCACGCACCGAGCCGCCGACCAGGTAAACAGGCAGGTCAGCCGGCAGCGCTGCACGAACCTTCTCAAGTAAATCAGCGTGAGACTGCGAGAAACCGATCAAAAGATTATTTGACTTCCCCTTGCTTTTATCTAATGCCCTTCTGGATGGTAGCGGTCAAGGTCTACCGTCGCAATGAAAGGAAGGTTGCGGTAGTATTCATCGATATCCAGGCCATATCCAAAGACGAACTTATTCGGGATGGTAAAGCCACGGTAGTGGATCGGGACCTCGACCTCGCGCCGTTCTGGCTTATCCAACAGCGTGCAGACCTTCAGGCTAAGCGGCTTGCGTGTTTCCAGGAATCCCAACACAGAAGCAATGGTGTAGCCGCTATCCACAATATCCTCAACCAAGAGTACATGCCGGTTGTGAATATCCTGGGTAAGGTCCATGGTAATGCGCACCTGCCCGGTCGATTGGCGGGAAGTGCCATAGGAAGAGACCGCCATAAAGTCCATCGTGTTAGGGATCGTAATGTGGCGCACCAGATCGGTCAGAAACATCACCCCACCGCGTAAGATGCAGATCAGGTGGACTCCCAGGCCAGCATAATCGCGGCTGATCTCCGCACCGATTTCGGCAATCCGGGTCTGGAGTTGCCCCTCAGGCACCAGAATTTCATCTAAATATTCGTGATAGTCTTGCATCCGTTCAGCCCTCCCTGGATCATTTCTCGCGTCGCGGAACCTGATGATGCTGCCGGCAGCGCGCTTCATATAACTCCGACGCCCCCACAATCACAACCGGATCTTCATAAAAAGCCGGTTGGCCGTTTACCAGGCGCTGGGTGCGACTGGCTGGCTCACCGCACACCATGCAAATTGCGTGCAGTTTATCCACCACCTCTGCTTTAGCCATCAACTCTGGCATTGGCCCAAACGGCTCGCCTCGAAAATCGGTGTCCAGGCCTGCCACAATCACCCGCAGGCCCCGATCAGCCAGAGTTTGGGCAATCGAGATAATTTCTGGATCAAAGAATTGCGCCTCATCAATCGCCACGACTGTACTGTCGGGCCTTAGATGGGTCAGGATCTCCGAGACATGCTGGATCGGTAGCGCATCGAATTCCCCGCCGGCATGTGATTTCACCTTCTCAATCGCATAACGGTTATCAATCGCCGGTTTGAAAACCTGCACCTTCTGCCGGGCAATCGTCGCTCGGCGTAACCGGCGGATCAACTCATCTGTCTTGCCACAAAACATCGACCCGGTAATAACTTCTAATGAACCCGTATGGTGTTTCATGCACGCTCCTTAAGCGCCCGGAGATATTACCGGTTATTTTACCGCACGAAGCCATGGATTAAGGAAAATCAACCGTTTTACATCTGGCCTGGCGTGCTAAAAAACGCAGCACTATTTCCTACCACAGAGGCTGGTCGCGCATTGCGCGATCACCCTGTGTGGCAGAAACAATAAAAAATGAGCTGTCCGAACGTGTTCGAACAGCTCATTTTTATCAGCAGTGATTAGTCTAGACGACGATCTCGTCCGCAGCTTCAGGAAGCTGGTAACCAAGCTGGCGCAGGCGCTTCTTCAGATCGGCCAGTCCCTTGCGGCCAAAGCCCTCAATGTTCAGCAGGCCGGCCTCTCCGGTCGCCAGACGATCCAGGGCATGACCGACAGTAGTCACGCCAGCTTTCGCCAGAACATCCGTAGAGCGCGTGCCCAGGTTCAATTCAGCAATCGGGCGCTCGAGTGATGTACGGGCAGCCTCGCGACTTTCCTTATCCTGAACATACTGCTTGCGAACCTGCAGTTTCTTATAGAAGCGATCAACCTGGCCTTCAGTGTCAACAATGCGCTGTTCGCCGGTATAGAAAGGATGGCACTTCGAACATACATCCGTATGGATAACTTTCTTCGTCGAGCCGGTCTTCCAGGTGTTGCCACAGGCGCAGATCACGGTCGCTTCTTCAAAATAATTCGGGTGAATACCTTGTTTCATAATTATTTTCCTTTCAGCACGAGCCGTGAAATATCGTCATCCACGGGCGTGCATGAAGCCCGGTTACACAAACGCGTAACCAGGAAAAGTTTTCTGGTAATTAGACCGCTGTTTCTGCGGGTGCAGTTTCGGTCAGAGCAGCTTCAGGGATCACGCTAACACGCTTGCGGTCATCGCGAATCGTTTCGTACAACACAACCCCATCTACCGTTGCAAACAAGGTAAAGTCCTTGCCCACGCCAACGTTCTTACCCGGTTTGATGTGCGTGCCATGTTGGCGAACCAGGATGTTTCCGGAAAGCACGCGCTCGCCGCTGAACACCTTCACGCCCAGGCGCTGACCATGACTGTCACGACCATTGCGGCTGGAACCGCCGCCCTTCTTGTGTGCCATAGCTTCCTACCCTTCTCCGTTCAAAACGATGGCGTTGACCTGTAAACGGGTGTATTTCTGGCGATGACCGGTTTTCGTCCGGATGCGCTTCTTGGGCTTGTAACGAAAGACAATCACTTTCGGGCCCTTCACCTGTTCCAGCACGGTCGCCTGGACCGCTGCGCCCGCTACCAGCGGGGCGCCAACCATAACCTGGTCGCCATCGTGGACCAACAGAACCCGCTCCAGGTCAAACTGGTCACCAGGTTCAGCTTCGAAATAATCCACGTCAATCGTGGCGCCTTCGACGGCTTTATATTGCTTGCTGCCGTCTTCGACAATCGCGTACTTCATAAGCTTTCCTCCAAGCTTCACTTCACCACACACACCGCGCTAATCCCGAGCCATTCACCGGTGGGTCCGCCGCTGTGCGGGGAAGTTGGGGATAATGGCCTGTTCTCAACAGGCAGACAAGTACCAGCCCCAGCAAGAGCTGCCGGGGCAGGCGAAGCAGTATTATAGTAGCCTCTCCTTGAATCGTCAAGCAATTCGAAAACAATTCTCTAAACATCGCTCCAGGCTATAATAGCCCTGTCATCCAAAGCTACCAGGAGTATCCATGCATTCATCTACCTCTTCCCATCGCCCACCCTACTTAAACCCGGATCTCCCGCTCAACCAGCGCATCCAGGATTTGCTCTCCCGCCTGACCCTGGCAGAAAAAATCAGCCAGATGATCAACACCGCCGCCGCCATCTCCCGCCTGGGCATTCCTGCCTACGACTACTGGAACGAAGGCTTGCACGGCGTAGCTCGCAACGGGCGGGCGACCGTCTTTCCCCAGGCGATTGGGATGGCAGCTACCTGGAATCCCGAATTAATCCGGCAAATTGGTTCAGCCATCGGCGACGAGGCGCGCGCAAAATATCACGCTGCGCTAGAAAGGAACGGTTCCACGCTGCGCTACCAGGGGCTTACTCTATGGTCGCCGAATATCAATATTTTCCGCGATCCGCGCTGGGGGCGCGGCCAGGAGACCTGGGGCGAAGATCCTTATCTCACCGGCGCGATGGGCGTAGCTTTTGTGCACGGCTTGCAAGGCGACCACCCCCAGTATCTTAAAACCGCTGCCTGCGCCAAGCATTATGCCGTCCATTCCGGGCCAGAAAAGCTGCGCCATTCCTTCGATGCCCGCCCATCTCGCCTCGACCTGCACAATACTTACCTGCCAGCCTTTAAAAAGCTGGTCCTAGAAGCCAAAGTTGAGGCGGTAATGGGCGCTTACAACGCCGTTGACGGGCTCCCTGCTTGCGCCAGCCCATTCCTGCTCAACCATATCCTGCGCCAGGAATGGGGATTCGAGGGACATATTGTCTCGGATTGCTGGGCGCTCGACAACCTCCATAAAGAACATGGCTACACTCGTGATGCTGTTGAAAGCGCCGCGGCGGCGCTCAAAGCTGGCTGCGACCTGGCCTGCATGAGCACCTTTGATCATCTGGCAGAAGCCGTTCAACGCGGCCTGGTCAGCGAAGCCGAAATCGACCTGGCTTTGAGCCGGAGCCTGGCAACCCGCTTTAAGTTGGGTATGTTCGACCCGCCTGAACAAGTGCCCTACGCTTCTATCCCGCTTAGCGTGGTCAACCGCCCCGAGCATCGCCAACTCGCTTACCAGGCTGCGCTCGAATCCATCGTACTGCTCAAAAACCAGGCGGGTATTCTACCCATCCAGGAATCCGTCCGCACAATCGCAGTGGTCGGACCCGCTGCAGCGGACCAAAATGTGCTCCTGGGGAACTATTATGGGCTGAGTGAGACGCTGACCAGCTTACTGGAAGGAATTGTTGGTGCAGCGCCCGAAGGAGTACGGATCGAATACCACCAGGGATGCCTGTTCACTCAAAAAACAGCCAATCGAATAAACTGGTCGATTGGTCAAGCCGCCGGCGCGGACTTGACGATTGCTTGTATGGGCCTTTCACCGCTGCTTGAAGGCGAGGAGGGCGAGTCTTTGCTGACCTCTAGCAATGGCGACAGGGATGAAATCGAGCTGCCCCAGGCGCAACGCAAATACCTCGAAGCGCTGCTAGGCGCTGGCGCAAAGATCGTCCTGGTGCTGACCGGAGGCAGTCCAATTGCCCTGGGAGACCTGGCCGACAGGCTACAGGCCATCCTTTATGTCTGGTATCCCGGACAAGAAGGCGGACGAGCGGTCGGAGACATCCTATTTGGCCGGGCCACGCCTTCCGGAAAACTACCCGTAACTTTTCCCAGCGCTACATCTCAATTGCCGCCTTTTGATGATTATTCGATGCAAGGGCGCACCTATCGCTACGCGACCGCTCAACCGCTCTACCCGTTTGGC
>JAYRWF010000308.1:0-1585 GCA_041918195.1 Anaerolineales bacterium | reverse complement strand
GGGTTATGACCCTGAAATCCTGGAGGCAGTCAAGCCGTTCTTCCAGTTTCTCTACCAGCGCTACTGGCGGGTTGAAGTTTCTGGCATTGAAAATATTCCTGTCGAAGGGCGAGCGATGTTGGTCTCGAATCATTCTGGCCAACTGCCGTTTGATGGATCGATGGTCGGGTTGGCGGTGCTTAACGAACACCCTCAGGCCCGCCTGGTGCGCACCCTTTTCGCCAGTTGGTTTCCCTCTTTGCCATTAGTCTCCAGCCTGTTTATCAAAGCTGGCCAGGCTATGGCAAATGAAGAAAACGCTCTTCGCCTGTTGGAAGAGGAGCAGTTGGTGGCGGTGTATCCAGAAGGGATCAAGGGCGTGGGTAAGCTGTACAAGGAGCGCTACCGGCTGGCCCGTTTTGGCCGTGGCGGTTTTGTGCGCACCGCCTTGAAAGCCGGTGCGCCGATGATCCCGGTAGCTGTGGTCGGCGCAGAAGAAACTTACATTTCTCTGGCCAAGTCTGAACTCATCGCCCGCCTGATCGGTTTTCCATTCTTTCCGATCACAATTACCTGGCCGTGGCTCGGTTTACTGGGTTTTGTTCCGTTGCCCACTAAGTGGACGATCTGGTTTGGAGAGCCAGTCGAGACAGCCCAGTATGAACCCGGCAGCGCCGAGAATACGATGCTGGTTTCCCAGCTCACCGATCATATGCGTAACCTGATCCAGGAAATGATCTACAAACGCCTGGCGGAGCGCAAGTCGATCCTGTTCGGTTGACGGTAGGCTGCGAATGCCCGTCTACACCAGCGCTGAACAGCTTTATCGAGTGCTGCAAGAGCTTTTTCGTCGCCTGCCCGAAAAGGACCCCGCTGCGGTGCGCAGTGTTGCCGCTTCCCGGTTGGTGCTACGCATGCGCACTTCTTCGCCGGTGGTTGAGATCTGTATCAATGGGCGGCATAACCCCTTGCAGATCATTTACGGTGCAGCAACCTTGCGCCCGGATATCGAGCTTGAGTTGCCGGCCGATTTGCTGCATGCCATCTTGCTGTCGGAAATTTCCCTCCGCAAGGCGCACGCCAGCGGAAAAATCCGCTTGCGTGGTCCGATCTGGCGGGCGCTTTCTTTCGAGCCCGTTTTCGCAGCCGGGCAGTTGATTTATCCCCAAATTCTGGCTGAGACGAAATAATCAAAAACGAGCGATCCTGCGCTCGTTTTTGATTATTCCGTCTCGCTCAAGAATGCGTCCAGGTTTGCAAGTGCGCGTGAGAGCTCGCAGGTCGGCCCTTTCTGCCTGCGCTGCCGGCAGCCAATCAGGTTGGCTTCCAGCACCTTGCGGATCACCTGCGGATCGTGGTCGGATTGGGCGATCTCGTTCAGCTCTTCAATCACCAGGCGACGAGAAATCCGGATTCCATGCCGGTTGAGGGTGTCCTTGTAGGCCTGGTAATCTTTTGCCAGGTCATAGGTAATTGACTCAAAGCCATGATGAGCGATAATCAGCCGGGCGGAATAGCGCATGATATTGTAAAGCGCCATCTGATGATCGTTTTGCTGAGGCTCAATCAGGATGATATCCACCTGGGGATGCGCCCGGCGAAGTTG
>JAYRWF010000307.1:0-2086 GCA_041918195.1 Anaerolineales bacterium | reverse complement strand
GGTGCTCTATAACGGCGCTTTTATCTCGGCAATCGACCTGCCGCGCGCTTACCTGCCGCACTACTTGCTCGTGACGCTGCCCGAGCTGCTCCTGGTCCTATTGACGATCGGAGCTGGCCTGGGGATCTGGCAAACAACCCGGTTCCTGCGGGCCAAACAACCGCCTTCAACCGCCTTCGTCGGCGGGCTGCTTTTGTTGCTTGCTAGCCTGCTACCGGCTGGTTTTGCCATCTGGATCGGCTCGACCCTGTATGA
This sequence comes from Anaerolineales bacterium, assembly GCA_041918195.1. GTDB lineage: Bacteria > Chloroflexota > Anaerolineae > Anaerolineales > UBA4823 > CAZAGA01. The sequence goes on along the minus strand of JAYRWF010000307.1, from coordinate 1,831 downwards.
CGGCGCTCGTCACTTCTTGTTCATCTTTCCACCTCTGGCGGTGTTGGCCGGTTGGACCCTGGACTGGCTGTTGGATCGCCTGGTCGCCTGGCGCGCCTGGGCGAACAGGCTGGCTCTCGGGCTGTCCGTGCTTTATCTGGTCTGGTTGGCCTGGCAGATCGCCGTCCTGCACCCCTATCAATACGCTTACTACAACCAGCTTGCCGGGGGGTTACGCGGGGCAGCGGCTCGATTTGAGACCGATTACTGGGGCACGGCCGCCAGCGCAGCCGCCCGTCAACTCCCCGCGGCGCTGCTGGCGGACGGATGGCCGGCCGGGCAAATCGCCAGCCTGGCAGTAGCTGGCGCCAACGATTTTTCAGTACGCTATTACCTTCCGGATTGGATCGTCTACACCCCAGACCCGGACGAAGCGGATGTCTTCCTCGGTGGGATGCGCGGCTTTGGTATGGACCAGTTTGATGGCCGGGTGCTTTTCTCGATCGAGCGGCTGGGGGTGCCTTTTGCGGTAGTAAAACGCCCTGAAAAGTAAAAATTATCTAAATATTAAGGCATTTGTCTTGCAACATTGATTGAATAGACTATTCCAAATTTAGAAAAATAGATTAAAATAAGAATTGGATTAATCGACATTAGAATATCCTAATTGTCCTCCCGACCCCAGCCCTGATTAATCCTTAGCACTCCTCCGTGAAAGGGGGTGATTCATGTAGCCAGCCAGATTCAAAAAAGGTTCGACCAACCACCAAGCCAAGACTTGGGCAATCCTCTTTACCACTGCCACGATCAAGGAGGTTCCAATATGGCAAAACCGACTCAAGTAATTCCCCGCAGTTCACGAGTGTTTCGATGGGTTTCGCTGTTCATCGCGATGGTCCTGATCCTGGGTGCAGTTTCAGCCCAGCCGGCCAGCGCTGGAACAGGTTTCCTGCAGGGTGCCCTTCAACCCCCAACCCCAAACCTGGGCGGCACCTGCATCAATGGCTTCCTGATTGACAGCTACCATGAGCGCCTTGGGCCCGGCTGGGAGATCACCCTGACCCCGCAAAACGGCCCATCCAAGACCACCACCACCGATAAGAATGGTGCTTTCGCCTTCACTGACCTTGGCGCTGGAACCTATATGGTCGAGCTGAAGATGGTTGAGGGCTGGCGACCCTTCACCCCGACCAAGTTCCCGGTCACCCTGAGTGGGGTAGGCGATGGCTGCGCTGAAGTCCGTTTCAAATTGGAAGCTTTACCCTGCATTGAGGTCATCAAACAGGATGCCAATGGCGAAGTCAACGGCGACCTGGTTGGAATTCCCGGCTGGGGTTTCCTGGCTACCCAGGGCAACACCAGCCTGGAAGCAACCACCGACGGCCAGGGGCTGGCCTATTTCTACAACCTGACCCCCGGCAAATGGACGGTGACGGAAGAAGAGAAATTTGGCTGGCGTCCGGCCGATGGCTATGGCCCCGTCCAGGAAGTTGATCTCTACCCGCCGCACACTCCCGGCCAATGTGTCGTGGTGCGCTTCGTCAACGAACAGGTCCATGACGCCTGCGTGATTGTCGAGAAAACCGACATCGCCGGTAACCCGGTCGAGGGTTGGCGCGTCGCCATCACTCGGGATGACGGCACCCAGGCTCCGGCCCGCGGCGAGACGGATGAGGACGGTCGGGTCGTCTTTGATGGCCTGGCGCTCGGCAAGTGGACGGTCAATGAAGAGACCCGCGAATGGTGGCGCCCGTTAGGTGAAACCAGCGTTGGTGTGACCCTGGAGAAACCGGGCTTTTGCCAGGTGGTCGAATTCGTCAACGAGCCACTCGGCTGTGTGGACGGTTATAAG
>JAYRWF010000306.1:0-6869 GCA_041918195.1 Anaerolineales bacterium | reverse complement strand
CTGGAGGCTATCCAATTTCGCTCACCTTCACCGGCCGGTTCTCGCGCAAAGACTTGCCCGCCGCATAGCCAAGCACAACTGCTGCGCGGCCGTCCGCGCCAGTCGTCGGAGTCGCCAGGTCATCCCGGACGCACTCCACAAACTGGCGCACTTCATCCACATAGCAAGGCGCATAGCGCTGCATAAAGAAATACGGCGGGCGGGCGGCATGAAAACCGGCTGGATCACCGACCTTGATCGTGCTTTCGACTTCATTTTCCGCCATAGCAGTGCCGTTCGAGCAAAAGACCTCCAAACGTTGGTCATAGCCATAGACTGCTTTGCGGCTGTTGTCAATCGCTCCAACCGCACCATTGGCAAATTTGAGCGTGACGATATTGGTGTCGATATCCTGGAATTCGTTTAAAGCCGGCTCGATCAACACGCCCCCCAGCGCGTACACCTCTTCGACTTCGCCAACCTGGTAACGCGCCATGTCGAAATCGTGAATGGTCATATCCAGGAACATACCGCCAGAAACGCGCAGAAATTCCATCGCTGGGAAATCTGGGTCGCGGTTGGTAATCTTCAGGATACAAGGGCGGCCGATTCTGCCAGAAGCGACGAGCTCGTGCACCTGGCGAAAGCTTTTATCAAAGCGGCGGTTGAAACCAACCTGCAGCTTCACCCCCGCTTTTTCGACCTCGGCCAGGGCCTCGTCAATCTCGGCTAATTCCATTGCTAAAGGTTTCTCGCAAAAAATATGCTTCCCCGCCCGAGCAACATCTTTCATGATGAACGCATGCGTGTTGGTGCTGGTGGCGATCAGAATCGCTTCGATGGATGGATCGTCCAATAAATCGTGATAATCTTCGACCACCCGCTCAACGCCGCATTCTCCGGCCACTGCCTGGGCCGCCTCCAGGCGAATATCGCATAAGGCGACCAGGTTCGCATCAGGAATGTAGCGGGCAATGTTTGTCGCATGCACACTCCCCATTCGCCCAGTCCCGATTACAGCCAGGTTAATTTTTCGAGTCATGTCGATTTCCTTCTGGCCATGGGAAGCCAAAGTTTTCTAGTTACATCTTCATAACGATCTTCATGGCGCTCTTCGGCTGGTGCTTCAACGTCTTAGGATCCAGGCCAAGGCAGTTAAACGCTTCCAAGCCTTCTTCCAACGGGATAACCTTGGTGAAGAAGGGCTTCATGTTCAACCGGTTTTCCTGGAAAATCCGAATCGATGGCACCATGGTATTCTGACCAAGGTATAACCCAATGATCTTGGTCGCCCAACGGGTGATCTCATTTGGGACCACTGTAGCCGTGATCGATGAGTCCATCCCAAACGGCAGGACTTTCCCACCCGGGGTAACGCACTTGAGCGCCTGCTCGATTGCATTGCCAGTCGCTTCGACCACAATATCCGCTTTGCGGCCATACGTAAATTCGGTGATATTCTTTTCAATGTCATCCACAAGCGGGTTCCAAACCGTCAACCCGCATTCTTTCGCCACGCTGATCCGGAAGGGATCGATTTCCGTCACGGCCACCTTGGCCGCGATGTTCTTGGCGAACTGGGCAAACAGATAGCCGATCGGCCCGAAACCCAGGATGAGTACATAGTCGTACGGGAGCATTTGGAGGTGATTCATCCCGTTGACGACCGTCGCCAGCGTCTCAACCTGCGAGCCCAGCACATCATCGATTTCATCGGGGAGCACATAGCACTGCTTTTCAGGAGCGAGGCAGTATTCGGCATAGCCGCCATCGCGCATCACGCCGATGGCATTCTTCTTGATCTCGACGCACTGGCTGGTCAGGCCCATCCGGCAAAACGTGCAGAAGCCGCAGCGGATATTGTTGTCCACCGCCACCCGGTCGCCCAGTTTGACATGATGGACGTGCGAACCAACTTCGACGATCTCACCGCAGAACTCATGTCCAAGCACGGTATCGGGCTTGAAATGGTGCTTACCCTCCATGATTTTGACATCCGTACCGCAGATGCCCACCCGCCTGACCTTGATGACCACATCATCCGGGTCTTTTACATGAGGAACCGGCCTGTTCTCCAGAACCAGCTTACCGATTTCTTTATAAACAAGCGCTTTCATCGTTTCCATGGTCTTTTCTCCTTTTGGTTTCATCAAATTTATCGCTCAGGGACAGCCTGTCCAGCAAACGGCTGCAAGTGACGGGCAAAATGCCGCTCAAGATTTCTGGCGTAGGTTTCAGGATTGGCCTGCAAAATAGCCATCAGGCGGTTATAAAAAAGATAGCTCCCATCGTGCGCCCTGGCAGTCAAGACAGATCCGTAAGTCACGTGCAGGATTTCACGGGCATGAAAATCATCCAGGAGCAAGGGCAGTTCCCGGTCCACCGGCGCCCCATCTTTTCCCAGGCTCAGTCCAGCGCCAGCCTTCGCCAGTTCTGCCGAGACATGATAGCTGGCGCGGTCAATTTCATAATGCGTCCGCGCAAAGGAATAAATCTCCCGGAAGAGCTCGCCATCCGCCATGGCGATCGTTCGCAGCGCCTCCAGGTAGCTCGTGCCGGCAGTTTTCAAGTGGGCACGTCCGTTAGACAGCCGGGCAGCAATCGGATAGATGCTAAACTTGTCTGAACCGGAATGCAAGCTGAGTTTATAGTCTCCAAAGCGGCGGGCAATGGCAGCGTGCCCGGCAAAATCGCGCTCGAAAGCGCCCAACTCGCCAAGATAGTCCACCCCCTTCTCAAACCGGCCGGTGTAGCGTGGCGCCAGGCTGACCCAGATCACGCCCAGCCGTTTCAGTTCGCTGGCAATATAAAAGTGCTCGGCATGTGAAGTGGGCTGCTCGGTCTCATCCACAGAAACTTCCAGCTCGAAAGGTCGCTTTCCGGCGGCCATGGCCAGGTGATGATACATCATCGCCACATGCCCCACCGCCTGGCCATATTTGACGGCCGCCTTGTTCAAGGTGTGCTCGTCAAACTGGATCAGCAGGCCTTCTAACTGGAAGGTTTTCCCGGCTAAACCGCTCTTAACCGGGTGCATTGCAGGGGAGAGCGCATCCACCAGCTCACGCAACTCGCTCGAAGTGGCGGTCTCTGCGCGCGGATCCACATAAGCCCCAGGATCCATGGTGTAGAAGGTAAAGCCAACCGCCAGGCAACCATCGATATCCGTAGTGGTCTTCAGGTGATCAGCATCGGCGCCTGCTCCAGCCTGCCAGCCCTCCTGAAAAATACCCCAGGTGGCGTCATCGATCACCTGCTGGGGCGAGCGGCCAGTACGGGCCATTTCCCGGATCGATTGTTGGGCAAAAATCGGCGCGATCCCGCTCACAGCCCGAGCGGCACGGATATGCCCTGGTGTGGCAAGACCGATTCGGTCGCCCATCCCGGCGGAGGTGCGCAGCCCGAGCAAGCGCGGCTGAAGCCACTCCAGCCTGGCTCGCAACTCAGCCACATTGGGTGGACTGGCTTCGCCAAGCAGGAGCTTCTTGTTGCCTAGCTCGGAGAGCTCACCCTGGAAACCTTCCAGCGCCAGCCCATCTGGGCCAGCCAGCACCGCCAGCTTCGGACCGCTGGTTGCCTGCACCAGGCCATATTCAATGCCATCCTGCTCCACCAGGGATCGAGGGTAAAAGTTAAGCGCTGCGCTAAGCAAATTCATCATCAGCCTGCCTGTGTTTTATGGATTTTCATCTCGATTGAGCGGCGGCGCGCAAGACTCTCGCACCAACAGCCGCCCTTGCAAGGTTCTCGTGAAACCGCTCTTCATCTCGTCACTCCCGGTTGCCGGTTGGCCGCGCAGCAGCTCTAAAACCAGGCGTGCGGCTTCCGAACCAATATACTTTTTCGGTTGGTCAAAGGTCGTCAAGGCCGGGCTGGTATAGGCAGAATAAACGATATTGTCAAATCCGGTAACCGAGCACTGCTCCGGAACGGCTATTCCAGCCCGCTGGAGGCCTTTCAGTACGCCAATCGCCATCATGTCATTAAAGCAAACCAGCGCAGTCGGGCGTTTTTTCAGGCTAAGGATCTGTTCCAGAGCCGTGGCGCCGTGCTCAGGCCCCCCACCTGGCGCCTGGCGGATATATTCTTCCGGAAGCGGCAAACCAGCCGCTTGTAATTCCTGCTGCAGCCCTGCCAGCCGGTCAAGCGTCGTCCGCCCAGAAAGCGAGTTACCCAAATAAGCGATCCGGCGGTGTCCTAGCCCGATCAGGTAGCGCGCGACCTGCCGGCAGCCGTCTTCGTCGTCGTGATGGATCGAATAGCGGTACTCTTCGGCCGCCTGGTTATTGACCACCACGATCGGCGCGCCATCTTCCCGCAGCAGCCGGCTTTGACTGGAGCTGAAAGAAGTCGAGCAGATAATCAATCCATCGACGCGATGCTCGCGCATGGCCTGGACGACCGATTGCTCGCGCTCGCCATCATTTTGCGAAGAAGAGATGAAGATGCTATATCCTTCTTGAACAGCCACATCTTCAATCCCCTGCAAGATTTCGCTGAAAAACGGGTCATCGATGTTGCGCACCACCACGCCCAGCGCTTTGGTTTGGTGCGTTTTTAGGCTGCGCGCGGCAGCACTGGGGTGGTAGCCCATATCCAGAGCGATTTGGCGGACGCGCTCGGCAGTCTCTTCAGAAATCAGGGGATTACCGCGCAGCGCCCGTGAAACAGTGGAGTGGGAGACTTCAGCTTGCCTGGCAATATCTTTAATGGTAGCGGGCATCGGAATCCTTTGCACACGTGTGCATAATGTTTAACCTAGTTTACCCGCAGGCTATCAAAAAGTCAATCCTTTTAAGAAAGTATCCTTGCAGAAATTTCAGAAATGTTGTAAAATGAAAGAGAAGTTTCATAAATTAATATTTTGCAAGTCGACGCGGGAGGCCAGATGATCAACGCTACCAACGTTTCCGAAATTGCAGCTATTTTCTTGGATGTCGGCAATACTCTCCGCATCGTCATTAAAGACGAAGGCTTTATGGCCAATGCCAAGCGCCAGATTGCCGCAATGGTTGGAACCCAGATAGAACCAAATGCTTTTTGGGAGCTGTTGGAAGAACGCTACCAGGTACTCCGTAAACGCGCCAAGCAGCAGTTAATTGAAGCCTCCGAGAAGGAGATGTGGACCCAGTGGATGCTGCCAGATTATCCGGCTGAGAAAATTGCTCCCCTCTCTGGTAAGCTCACCCGCCTGTGGCGCGATTGTGATGGCCGCCGGGCGCCGCGACCGGATGTGTGCAAAGTAGTTTTAGAGCTCAGCGATCGCGGCTACGTGCTGGGGATCATTGCCAACACGATCACTGAAACTGAAATCCCCGATTGGCTGGAGGCTGACCACCTGACAAGCTATTTTAAGACCGTGGTTCTGTCTTCCAAGCTCGGAATCCGCAAACCAAATCCGGAAATTTATTGGGAGTCGGCCCGTAGAATCGGGGTTGATCCCAAAAAGTGCGTTTACGTGGGCGACAACCTGGTACGCGATGTAGAAGGCACCCAGGCAGCCGGCTTTGGGATGTCGATCATCTTGCTCGAGCCAGATACGCTCAAAAAAGAGCCTCCCCGGGACGATGTCAGGCCAGATCATATCATTTACGAGCTGAGTGAGCTGCTCGATATCTTCCCGCCTCGACCAAACCGGTAAGGGTACCGCCATGAGCCAAGATGCCAGGCAGGGTAGCGCGATTGCCCTGGCCAAAGCCGTTGAAGAGCTATATCGAGCCGGCCAAACCGATTACTCGCTCGAGCCGCTGGTGCTGGTTTCACCGCATGGTGAACCAGCCGGGCGGATGGCCGAGGGCGACGGAGTGGTATTCTGCTGCCGGCGCGGCGAGCGCGAGGTGCAGTTGACCGAAGCCTTTACCAGCCCTGATTTTGACGCCTTTCCACGCCCTGGATTTACCGGGCTCAATTTTGTAATCTTGACCCTGTATCACGAAAAGTTTAAGCACCTCCCGGTGGCTTTCGCCCCCTCTGCCATCCAGCACACCCTGGGCGAGGTCGTCAGCCGGTCCGGCCTACGCCAATCCCGAATTGCCGAATCGGAAAAATTCGCCCACGTGACCTTTTTCCTGAATGGCGGGACACACCAGGCCTTTCCCGGCGAAGAGGATGTCTACGTTCCCTCTCCGAAAGGCATTCCATACGACCAGGTCCCAAAGCTAAGCCTGCCCCAGGTTACTGACCAGGTTCTGGCTGCACTGAGCCGCCAGCAAGACCTGGTCGTGGTCAACTTTGCCAACGGCGATGTGATCGGGCACACTGCGAACACCGCAGCCAAGATTCAATGCGCAGAAATCGTCGATGAAGCCCTGGGGAAGGTCATCGCTGCCGGTTATGAAGCCGGCTATGTGATCCTGATCACTGCCGACCACGGTAACCTGGAAGAAATGTTCACTCCCGACGGCGCCCCGGATGTAGCCCATACCACCAACCGCGTCCCGCTTGTTGTAATCGATCCCCACTCCGCCTCTCCCATTTCAGCCAATGACGGCTGCCTGTCCGATCTTGCCCCGACCATCTTGTCCATTTTACAAATCGAGCAGCCACCTGCCATGACCGGGGACCCACTGATACCCAGGCATGCCTGGGGCAGCGGCCGGCGGATCCTGCTGGTTATCCTCGATGGTTGGGGGTTGGGTAAACAGGATGCCACCAACCCGATCCACCTGGCCAACACCCCGGTGTGGGATAATCTGGTGGCCTATGCGCGGCCATCCCAATTGAGGGCTGATGGCGAAGCAGTTGGCTTGAAGCCTGGCAAGGCTGGCAACTCTGAAGCCGGACACATGAACATCGGCGCGGGGCGTGTCGTTCTCCAGGATGATGTCCGCCTTGATCTGGCCATGCAGGACGGCTCGTTCTATTCCAACCCAATTCTGTGCCGCACAATT
>JAYRWF010000305.1:0-3176 GCA_041918195.1 Anaerolineales bacterium | reverse complement strand
GTTAAATCAATTTGGCAAAGGATCATTGCAGGTTGCGGCCGGATTGAGTTTTGGGTTGGTCATGGCTACCAGGCAAATGGCCGGCATCATCACTATGGCTGGCAGAATTCCCCCGGTGGAGTGGGTAATTATCCTGCCCGGATTCCTGGTGACGAGTTTGAGCGGGATAGTGATCGCGGTCTTATTCCAGGTGTTGCAGCTTATCGCCGGGATGCGCCGTTGCTCTTTTCATCTCTTCCCAGATCAACCGGCCAGCTCGGATGCAATCCGAATCGTAGCCAGGCTGGCAGATGAGTTGGTGTATAGTTTTGTTTTTCTGGCGATCACCAATCCACTGGCCGCGACCCTGCTTGGGGTCGGATTCGATCACAACATATTAGCCGGACTCCTGGCGCCTGTCGTACTGGTATATTTGGTAAAACATGCGACCTTGACCGGCGTGATTCAAGATGCGAAAGTCCAACGTTTACGCGAATTGCAAGCCCAGGTCATGGAAATCCAGACAAAGACGCAAGTGCTTTCCACAGACCAACTCACCCAGGTGGGCAAGCTGCTGGATCTGCATGATCGGGTCAAAGCCAGCCCAAGTTCCACCTTGAACCTGCGCTCGATCATTGCTCTGTTCAATCAACTCCTGATCCCAATCGTTGTGTACCTGGTAAGCAACTTTAAGAACCTGGTGGAGTTCTGGGAGGAGGTACTGGACATTTTTGGCAAGTGATTCTAAGCGCCTGATGGACATTTTTTCTTACTTCGAAACGCAACAGTTCACCATCAAATACTCCATCCAAAACCCCATGTAAGGAAATTCTCCTGATATAATTCACATATACATATTATTCATTAACATTAACTTTAATCCTCTCAACTAGTTCCTCAATGCAGGGAAGAGGTTGTAATTAGGCAGCGATGGAAATAAAAGAGTTTTCAGACAGCCTGCTCGAAGGTTTGGCGCTTTTAATGCGGGTGTCGCTCCAGGATTTAATGAGCTATGGTCACCGCAAGGGTATTTCAATGGCGCAGATTAACGTGCTGTATGAGTTGTACTATCGGGGTCCGTGCGAGGTGCTGGCCTTTACCCAGACGCTGGCGCTTTCGCCAGCGGGCGCCAGCCAGTTGATCGAGCGGATGGTGCGGCAGGGCTGGGTGGAGCGCCTGGCTGATCCGGCTGACCGGCGGGTGCGGCGCGTTCACCTGACCGAGCCCGGGCGTCAACTGACCGCCGAAAGTATCGCAGTGCGCGACGAATGGATCAGCCGTTTCGGCACCAGGCTGACCGAGGAGGAAAAGCGGCAGGTTGCAAAGGCGTTTCGATTGCTGGCCGAAAAAATTGAAGAATAACGAGAAAGCCCTGATGGGATGATCCACTTTCAAACTAATATTACAAAAGGAGAATATTAATATGGCAAATAAGAGTAATAAAACCGACAGTTCAGCCCTAATAGAAGAGCGCAAGTTTACCGGCTTGCGGCGCTTCAACCTGGTCATGGGATTCCTGCACCTGGTTCAGGGTATCTTCATGATCCTGGTCAGCAATGACACCACCTACCCGATCTTCACCAATTATCTGAATTTCGATATTGCCACCCGCTCGCTCAAGCCCAACAGCCAGCTGCTCTACGAAGTTCCGTTTGGCATCGCGGTTTCTTTCTTCCTGCTGATCTCGGCTGTGGCGCACTTCTACCTGTCAACGGTTGGTTATGAGCGCTACGTGGCAAACCTGAAGAAGGGGATGAACCCGGTGCGCTTTTATGAATATGCGCTGAGCTCTTCGCTAATGATCGTCCTGATCGGCATGCTGATCGGCCTGTGGGACCTGGGAGCAATCCTCTTGATCTTCACCGTGAATGCCACGATGAACCTGTTTGGTATTATGATGGAGTTGCACAACCAGCACACCCAAAAGACGAACTGGACGGCTTTTATTTACGGCTGTATCGCCGGGATTGTGCCGTGGATTGTGATCATGCTCTACTTTGTGGGGGCGGTCAATTCGGGAGACGCCAAGCCACCAGCCTTCGTCTATACGATCGTACCGACCCTGTTCGTCTTTTTCAACATCTTTGCCATCAACATGGTCTTGCAATATAAGAAGGTCGGCCCCTGGAAGGATTACTTGTTCGGGGAACGCGTCTATATCATCCTGAGCCTGTCGGCAAAGACTGTGCTGTGCTGGCTGATCTGGACGGGCACCCTGGCGCCGGTTTAGTGCAACCTAATGCTGAGGAGAGATTGCCTGGTGAAATTATGGAAGGGCAATCTCTCTCCAGCAAGACTGAAAGGCAGGGTGGGTGGACAGCCCAAACTGCCGAGGCGCTTATGCGGGGTGAGAATAGGATTGAATAGCGAGCGGATCAGGCTGGTAAGAGGAGCGATTTATTGGCTGTTTCAAGCTCTTGATCCACACGGGCGGGGGGCCAGTTGAGCTCTTTTTGGGAAAGCTCGAGGATTGATTTCAAGGCTGTATCACCGGGATGGCCGAGCGTGCCAAGGCCGGTGCGACGGAAGAGGATATCGGAGAGGGTGCGCGCCATTTCGTGGCGAATGGCATAGCAGACCTGGGCAAGGATTTCGCCGTCTGGATTTAATGCTACCCGGTAGGCTTCATCGCGGCGGGCGATTTCGAGGACGTTTTTCAGTTCTGTACCATAGAGGCGGGCGAGGTAATCCAGCGCAGGAGCGGGAAAATCTGGATTGGCCAAATTGGTTTCATCCAGGTAGCGAGCCAGGTCGGGGATCTCACAACCGACGAGCGGCTGGCGGGCGGAGATTGACTTCGACCGGCGGTTAAATTTCTGGTTGACGGATTGCAAGACTTTCTCTGCCAGGTTGCGGCTGGTGGTGTATTTGCCACCTTCGACGGTGATCAACCCGGACAAGCCTTCTGGTTCATGATCGAAGATCTCATATTTTCGCGAGGTTTTGTAAACATCCTTGGTCTGGTCATCGACAAGCGGTCGCAGGCCGCCATAGGCGTAGACCACATCTGCGTAATTGACCAGGTGCGGATTTTCGAAGGAGGCGTTGACTTCGGCGATGTATTCTTCAATCTTCGCACGGTTCAGGCAGTAGTGATCGGGATCGCCGGTGTATTCACGGTCGGTGGTGCCGATGAGGGTGTGACCGCGCCAGGGGATCAGATTACAGGGCCGGCCGGTCGGCGTCAGCCCACCAAT
>JAYRWF010000304.1:0-4293 GCA_041918195.1 Anaerolineales bacterium | reverse complement strand
CCGGCAGCATGCCGTCATAGCTGAAATAGGCATACATGTGCCCGACCGGGTTTTGAAAGATAGTGTTCGGGTTCAACGGTCGGTATTGCTCGTCCAAGCCGATGGTGAATGTAAGCTGGCTGAAGACTGCCCCTGGGTTGGGAGTGGTTGTGCTCTCAAATAGATTGGCAATTGCCAGCGGCACCGCGGGTGTGGGTGTAATCGTCGGCGTATCTGTTACGGAGGGCGTCAAGGTGATGGTTGGTGAGAGCGTAATGGTTGGTGTCAGGGTGATGGTTGGGGTCAGCGTGATTGTAGGCGTCAATGTCAGGGTCGCGGTGGGTGGAAAGACCCGGTAGATCATCGGCTCGGCCTGCGTCAGCAGCAGGAAGGCGACCAGGACCAGGACAACTGCCAGGAACAACAATCGCCAGCCCCGCACCATCTGCACTCGGCGCATCCTGAAGAAAGGCAGCCGGCGGGCGCGCTGGATCGAACGAAAACCGCTCCACAGGCTGACCAGGATGGCCAGGACCGTGATCGCCACAGCAGTTTGTACAGCAGTTCTAATGTCAAGCGGCATTGGTTTACCGAATTTTTAGCGGCTGGCGATTGGCAAGCTTAAGATCAGTGAGCTGGTTCTGCGATAACCGGGTTAGATAGGCTTCCCAGCCCCTCGATGGATACTTCAACCAGGTCGCCAGGCAGGAGTGGGCCGACCCCTGCCGGGGTGCCAGTGTAAATCAAATCGCCCGGCTCCAGGGTCATCACCGAGGAGATAAAGGCCACCAATTGCCGGACGCTGAACACCATATCGCGGGTGGAAGCCATCTGGCGCATCTCACCATTCACCGAACAACTCACCAGCGCGTCCGCCGGATCAAATTCGGTTTGAATCCAGGGACCGACCGGGCAGAAGGTGTCAAAGCCTTTCCCACGCGTCCACTGTCCATCCCGGCGCTGCAGGTCGCGGGCGGTCACGTCGTTGCCGATCGTATAGCCCATCACGTAGTTGAGCGCCTGCTCAGGTGGAATCCAGCGCCCGCGCTTGCCAATCACCGCCACCAATTCTCCTTCGTGCTCGACCTGCTGGGATTGCGGCGGGAGGACGATCGGCTCATCGGGGCCAATAATCGAAGAAGGCGGCTTAAGGAATAACAAAGGGACTTCGGGCACTTCGGCTGCATGCTCGCGGGCATGGGCGACGTAATTGCGCCCGATGCAGATAATCTTTCCCGGCAGGAGTGGGGCGAGGAGCTCGACTTTATCGAACGGCAGGTCGGCATCCAATCGCCGGAAATCGCCAAATGGAGCCCCTTCGACGGGACCCACCAGGTTGCCCTCGGGGGTTTCCAAAATCCAGCCATACCTGGCTGGGGTCAGGTCAGTTTTGTAACGAATGAAGCGCATAGTTAACTCTAAGCTGATTCTATCAAATTATTCGAGCGGGTGTTGGATCTTTTCAGACAAGTTGGCGATCTCCTGTTCGGTGCCAGCAAAGCGATCCGCGAAGCGCGTCCGCAGCACTTGTGAGATCGCGTAAACCATCGTATCGATGGCAATAATACCTACACCGATCGAAGGATGGGATTGGCCAGCCAGCACGGTGTTGGCATAACGCGCAGTTGGCAAGGAAGCCGCTGCGACGATCGCCGCAGTCGGGATGCCACGCACCTGCGCTTGTTCCATCGCCCGGGCGATATATGGCGATTGGCCAGCCACTTCCAGGGCGATCAGCAGATCCTGCGAGGTGGCTATATTTATCGTCCGAGCCAGGTCGGCCAGGCCCGCGCGCGCAATGTAAACCGGAAAACCGCCTTGCTCGAGGAAAAGCACCAGGCTGTAGGCGGTCGGCTGGGCCGGGCCTTCTGGCAGGATCACCACCCGCCGAGCCTGGCCGATTTCGTCAACCAACTTGCTCAGGGCGTCCGTATCCAGCGAAAGGCGGGTCTGGTCGAGTGCCTGCAAGACTTCGCGAATGGCGGTCGAGGTAATCCCTGTGGTCGATTGCTCATCGCTGGCTTCCTTGGGGCGGATCAGCAGGTCTTTTTTGACCCGCTGGCGGATTTCACGTTGCAGCTTCGGAAAGCCCGGGTACCCGAGATGCTGAGAGAAACGCACCACCGTGGCGGCGTCCAGGTTGAGCGCCTGTGCTAATTCACTGGCAGTCATAAAGGCGGCTTCAACATACGAGTCGAGCAAGAAATCGGCAAGCTTGGCAAAGCTCTTCGACATTTGGGGACGTTCCTGGCGGATCGCATTTTCGTAGCTCATGGTGGCCTCTCATCAAAATCTCATATACAAAATTTATTAATAGAATTTCCTTTTACGCCAATAATTATAACTGGAATTACCAGGAAATGCAAATCATCCTGTGTTGAATTATAGAAATAGCAACATTTCTAAGCAGGTGGGATATGAAATTCGAATTGATCTGATCCTGGGCAGCGGATTGGGGTATAATTTCTGCGCCCGGGCGAATAGCTCAGTCGGTCAGAGCGCCTCGCTTACACCGAGGAGGTCGGGGGTTCGAGCCCCTCTTCGCCCATTTTAAGCCCCCAAGAATGGGGGCTTTTTTGCACTCCTAACATAAAACGGGAGTAGAATTAAATTTTCCTGAGAAGAAATTCTCATCTCTGGTTACGGGTTGATTGTATTTCACTCTCCGGTCAGCCTCACCGACATGGAATGGATAATTTCAGAAGGAGGTGCGTACATGAAGACCAATTTCAAGATCTTGATCGGCCTTGTGTTCCTTTTTACGCTTTTCCTGACTTGGGGAAGCATGCAGGCAACCGGAGAAAGCGCAATACCGGTAAATAAAGTGCCTGGTTCTGTTGAAAGCACCGCCCGCCGGCTCACGAATACCCTCAAACAACAAGGTTTTCAAGTCGAACGGGGTTATTTTAAGCTTTACACGAATGAAGATTGCCCAACCTCCTTCGAGGAAATTGGAACCTGCTGGGGCAACAATCCTGCTGCGCCTTATGCACTGTTTGGAATTCCTCCCTGGCCGGAGGAGTACATCGATTCGGCGACGGACGCCGCCTTTGGGATCACTCTGGATGGATATGAGACTGTCTATCGCCTTGATCCACGCGAAGCAATTGTCATCCTTGGCCTTTTGCCTCCGCCGGCGCATTATTTTGGTTTACAAACGTACCATTTCACGCGCCAGGGTGATTTCGATACAAGTAGCGAGACCTATCAGTTTATGGAAGATTTTCCTCTGTTGCTGGCCCGATTCTTCAATAAGGTCCCCCAAAACGAAGAAAGAGTAATCAATTTTGCCAGCCTTAGCAACAGCATCAATCATGTGGTGATTGAGCGACGTTCTGGTGAGGCTTTTAATCAGAGAAAATACTTCATTATCACCCCCGATCAATTTATGGATGAAGCGATTCGTCGGGTCCTGGGAAATATCTCAATTGCAGATTCAGATATCTTTACCGAACCAATTCCCTCCAATATGAGATTGGGGCTGGGTGAAGCTGCCGATGATTTTGTTTCTGTCATCCGCTACGCCATGCCGGAGGATGGTGGAGGAGATGGATCTCGCTCAGCGAAGTGGAGAGCGGAACTACCGATGGTCGTCCTGCGGATTCGGGATA
Source organism: Anaerolineales bacterium (assembly GCA_041918195.1). Taxonomy (GTDB): domain Bacteria; phylum Chloroflexota; class Anaerolineae; order Anaerolineales; family UBA4823; genus CAZAGA01. The sequence goes on along the minus strand of JAYRWF010000304.1, from coordinate 703 downwards.
CGCGACCAGATCGTCTGCCAGTTGCCTATCCACCCTTCACAGGACCTGAGGAAAAGCAGATTTCAAATGAGCTCTACCTGAAGAATGACCTGATCAACCTGGTAGGTGCAGTCAGCCAGCGTTGGGGCCAGCCGACCGCGGTGAATCAGGCTATACAATTATTGAGAGTCGAGCCGCCCCCGATTAACATGATCGGCCCGAAGTGTTCTCCGATCGGAATGAACTGCTTGGGAGATACGCAAGACACCACCTATCAATACTCCTACCCTCTTCCAGTGGGTAGCCAGGTCATCTACGCAGTTGTAGGAACGCTCGGTACCCAAACAGGCAATGCGACCTATGTTGGTCTTGGGCTGAACTCTAGTCCAAGATTGTTAGGCTTTGATAACCGGGCCGATGAAGATCTCTTAAACTCTGCTGGATACTACGCCCAGTCAGTGAGCCACACAGAGAAATTCTTTGTCTACTATTTCACCCGCAATTGCACCGGTCTAGAACAATTCACCGATGGTAACTGTCTTGAGCTATCTGACGACGACTTGCCGCCGTGTCCGGATCCGACCGATCCTGCCTGTTACAAGCTGACTCTTTCGATCCGCGATTACCTGCCGCCGGGATCGCAACGAGGGCCGGATCCCAGTACTATTCTCCCCGCCTGGGTAATCCCACTGCAAAGGCCTTAAATGACAGGCTGAGGCAATGG
>JAYRWF010000303.1:0-2333 GCA_041918195.1 Anaerolineales bacterium | reverse complement strand
GGTCAAAATTGCGCCCAAAGACCGGCCCTTCGGGACCGGCAGCAAAGATTTGCTCAGCCGGGCCGCTGGTGATCTCAACCTGGATGCCGCACTGAGCCAGGTAGGCTTTGATCCGCTCCGCCAGGCGCAGCCGGAAGTCACCATCGCTGGTAAAGTAGGAGACGACCAGCGGAGCCCCGTCGGCCAGGCCAGGCACCGTCTGCGCCAGGCGCGGCGTGGCCGGGTTATTGTCCAGGTCCAGCCAGCCAGCCGCCTGGAGCAAAGCGCCGCCAGCCGCCGGATCGTAGGCATAACGGCGCAGGTCGGGGTTAGCCAATGGATGGCCGGCCGGCAGGTAGTTATCCAGCACCGCCTGGCCCGGGGCGAATTCGGCTGCCAGGGCCTGGCGATCGATACACTGGGCAACAGCCTGGCGCACTTGTGTTAATTGGAAGATCGCTGGGCGTTGGGGATCGACGGGAGCGATCCCAAAATCGAGATGCTCCCAGCTAGTCCCCGGAATCTCAACCAGGGCAGCCTGCCCGGCCTGCTGTAAAGCCAGGACTTCTGGATCCTGGGCTGAAAAGCCGTAAGCCGGGTCGAGCAGATCGCATTCGCCGGATTGTAAAGCGCTCAGCGCCTGCTGTGGGTCGGACAAGAAGCGATACACCAGGAAGTCAAAAGCCGGCAGGCCTTCGTCAGCGCGGAAGTAATTCGGGTTACGGGACAGGGTAATGCTGGCGCCAGGCGCCCATTCGTCGACCTGGTACGCGCCCCAGCCAAGCGGTGTGCGAGCGCTGAGCGTGGCGGTGATCAACTGGCTGGGCGCCAGCTCGCTCCAGGCCTGGCCCGGCAACGGGCTGAAGAAATACTGGCCTGGATCGGCCGGTCGCAGGCCAGGTAAGCCGCGCCACTCCACGGTCGTCTCATCCAGCGCCTGGTAGGACTGGGTGCGGGCGACCAGCTCGGGTTGGCCTTGCACGCCGAGCGCCCGGGCAACTTCATAAGAGTAGAACGAGTCGCCAGCGGTCAAAGGCGAACCATCCGACCAGGTCAAGCCGGTTTTTAGCTGGAAGCGCAGCACAAGCTGGTCCATCTGAGCCGCAGCGCCTTCCTGGTAAGTCTGCGCACAGCTCTGCTCCGCACAGCCGCTCGGCAGGTAGGTCACCTCAACCGCCAGGTTGGCCAGTCGGCCCTGGCTGTCCACGATCCGCTCGTTGGGCAGCACCTCGACCGGTTGGAGGGCGGCGTCGCCATCCAACAGGCCGGGCAGCTTTTCTAACAGGACCGCTACTGCCCTAAAATCCTGGCGCTCGACCGGGCCGTCATAGATCGCACTGCGCACCACCCGAGCTGAATGCGAGTTGTCGCCATATAAAAATAACGAGGCTGGCTCCTTCGGCAGGCAAATCGTTAGCTGGCGCGGCGGGGCAAGCGTGGGCGTAGGCAAGGGGGTAGCCTCAAGCGCTGGGCTGGCGGGCGCGGTGGTCGCTGCCGGGCCTGGGTTGTTTGGCGGCGGCGCTGAATTGCAACCCAGCAGAGCAAAGACCAGGAGCAGGAGGACTAAAGATAGGTAGGCAGGGAAAACCCGTTTGGCATTCGGGCGAAGGAAGAAGCTCGGTTTTTCAGTCATTTATGAAATTCAGGCCATGCGCAGGCCGGAGATACGCAAGTGGAAGGCCCAGATTTGATCCAGGCTGTGAGCGAATTCGAAGTTGTGCGGCGAATAGAAATCCTGCGCCAGGGAGAAGTTCTCTTCATTATCCAACTGGGTTGTCTCGGTCTGGGGGTAAAAGCGGGCCGAGGCCAGCAGCAGCACGCGCGAACGAGCCTGGCGCGGCGCTTGTTCCTGAGCGGCCCAATTTTTTAGTACCTGTCCTAGATAGCGATCCATGCGATGTCCATTCAGCCTTAAGGATTCTCGTAGGTCAAGTCGAGCGCGCCATCATCGTGCAGGCTCAACTTTTTCTTCAAAGTCATCCGCCCGTAATGCAGGCGAGACTTCACTGTGCCAACTGGGACTTCCAGGATTTCGGAAATCTCTTGCAGCGACAAGTCATTCAAGTAGTACAGCACCACCACCACTCGCTGGGCCAACGGCAGGGCAGAGACGGCCCGTTGGACGGCGTCCCACTCATCTTTCCGTTCGACCAGGTCCTGCGGGCCAGGGCGCCCAAAGCTGGCAATCCGGTCCACCAGGTCTTCGAGCGGATGCAGCCAGCGCCGGCTGCGCTTGACCCAGGTGTAAGACAGGTTGGCCGTCATCCGGTAGAGCCAGGGATCCAGCGGCCGCTCGGCGTCGATATGATCGGCAAAGCGGAACAGTCGCAAAAATACGTCCTGCAGCAGATCGG
>JAYRWF010000302.1:0-4804 GCA_041918195.1 Anaerolineales bacterium | reverse complement strand
CTTTTGCCCGCGCGGCCTAAGCCTCACCAAAATCCAGCTGTACCAGCCAGCGCCGGTTGTATGACCGGTGGTTAATGGTATATAATTTCATCACCATGTTACGATGTCCAAGCTGCAGTGAGGAAAATCGGTCTGGAGCGCGTTTCTGCCGGGTCTGTGGCCAGAGCCTGGCGCCTGACGCGGCGAGTGAGCCAGCGATTGTCCCGATTGAGGAAGAACCTGCCCAGGTTGGAGCGCTAGAGCCTGTTGAGCAGCCTGAAGAACCTGCAACTGGTCAGGTGCTGCTCCAACGTTACTGGTTGGTCCGTCGTTTGGAGCCTGAAGGATCTGTACAGGTGTTTGAAGCCGAAGACCTGTTGCTTTGCCGAAGCTGCCAGGTCGTCCAATCCGAAGCCGGCCTGCGGTTTTGTGAGGGCTGCGGCGCGGAACTGGCGGAAAAGCCAAGGGTTATCTTGAAATCTTATCTTGATGCGGCTGCATTCGAGCAGCTGGATGGGGTTGAGTCGTTCAGCGAGTCTGGCATCGTCTATGTCATTGAACGCCCAGCTTTGCCCGCTGAGCCAGAAACCCAGGCTGGCACACCAGGCCTGCGCTTGTTTTGTGGTTTTCAAAGCCACCCTGGAAAAATTCGCGAAAATAACGAAGATAGCCTGGTAGCGTTGCAATTGGCGGGTATCTGCGAGATGCAGTGTTCACCGCCAATGGGCTTTTTCGCGGTTGCGGATGGTGTTGGAGGCGCTTCATCGGGCGAGATTGCCAGCCGGGCAGCAGTCGGGTGCCTGGTAGAAGGCGTGATGCAGAAGGTGATGATTCCCGAAATCAGTGGCCGGCCGCTCCCCGTTGACCAGTTCACCCAAACCGCTCACGAGTTAGTCCTGGAAGCCAATCGGGCGATTATCGAGCTTCGCAAGAAGGTCCCTGATGACGACATGGGCTGCACCCTGACCGCTATCCTGGTGCGCGGCTTGCAAGCTGTGGTGGTGAATGTTGGCGATAGCCGAACGTATCGCCTGCGCCAGGGCAAGCTTACCGCGGTCACCCAGGATCATTCGATTGTGGCGCGCCTGTTGGAACAGGGTTTGATCGAGCAAGAGGAGGTCTATACCCACCACCAGCGTAGCGTTATTTACCGCAGCTTGGGGGGGCGGGTGGATATCGAGGTCGATATTTTCACCCTTGAGCTTGAGCCTGGCGAGCGGCTGCTGCTTTGCTCGGATGGTTTGTGGGAGATGGTGCGCGATCAAATGATTGAAGAAGTGCTGCTTGAGCGCTCTGATCCCCAGCAGGTCTGCAACCGACTGGTCGAGCTGGCCAATCTGGCCGGTGGCGAGGATAATATTTCTGTGATTGTCCTGGATGTGCACGAGTGAAACTGGCTTGGGCCAGGCCAGGTAGTGTGAATCGAAGCAGGAGGTAAACATGGCGGTGACCAATTGTCCCCAATGCGGCGCTCCGGCGATCCCGGGGTCTATTTTTTGCGACGATTGCGGTACGGATTTGCGGAGCAGTGCCCAGTTCACTTCCACGCAGATGAATCTGGCGACGGCAGGTGGGGTATTGGGCGGGAACGAAACTGGCGAGCAACCAGGCGTCTGTCCGGTGTGTGGACATACCAACCGGTCTGGAGCGATCTTCTGTGAAAACTGCGGTGTCCGGTTGGCCAGTGCACCGCCAACGCCCGCCCCAACGCCTCTGGCTATCGAGCCGCTTCCGGCTTTCCAGCCGCCAATCGCCGCTTCGCTCAAGCCAACTCTGGCTTACCTGTATTTGCCAGCCGGTATGCTTCGCCTGGATTTCCCCAGTGGAAAAAGCGAATTGATCGTCGGCCGGGAAGATGCGATCAGCGGCATTTTTCCTGAAATCAACCTTGAACCGTATGGCGCGCAGGAAGCTGGGGTATCGCGCCGGCATCTGCGCCTGGTAAACTCTGGTGGAACGTGGCTGGCCGAGGACCTGAATACGGTCAATGGCACTTTCGTGAATCGCCAGCGCCTGCCTGGCGGGCAGCCGGTTGCCTTGCGCAGCGGCGATGAACTGCAGCTTGGCAAGCTGGCCATCATTTTTAACCTGGAATAAAGCCCATGCAACAATGTCCTGAATGTCAAGCCGTTGTCGATGATGAGGCGACTTTCTGCGATCAGTGCGGTCATCGCCTGAAACCCCCGCTTGGTCCAGGGGCTACGACTTTCGCGGCCCCTCCGCCAGCCGCGCCTGATGCGCCCGGAAATCAGTCTGCCTGTCCTACCTGCGGTTATGTCAACCTGCCCAACGAGATATTCTGCGTTAATTGCGGTGGGCAGCTAGCGCCCGTTAGCCCGGCTGCGCCGCTGGTGGAGATATCTAAGCCTGAAACAGCGCATCCCCTCGAATCGGTGGAAGAAGCCCTGCTCGTCCAGGCAGGGCCGCGCCTGCGCAACTGCCCGACCTGCGGAGCGGATAATCCGGTCGAAGAGGAATTTTGCAAAAGCTGCGGCTTCTGGTTGAAACCCGGAGCCCAGCCAGCCGCGCCTCCGCCAGTCGCTATCCCGGAAACGCCAGGCTTGTCACCTGCCAAACCAACTCCATCGGCGTATGAAACCGTTTCTGCGGCGCATTCAGCCGGGCGTTTGCTCTCGACGGCGACCAATGCCAGCCTGCCACTGCCGGCCCAGGCTGAGATGATCATTGGCCGGCGTGATCCAGAGCGCGGTATCTCTCCGGATATTGATTTGAGCGGCCAGGGGAATACCAGCAGCTCTGTATCGCGCCAGCATGCCCGTCTGTTGGTGCAGGGCAACCAGGTGTTTATCGAAGACCTCAACAGCACCAACTCAACCTATCTTAACCGCCAACGACTGCAGCCTGGGCAGCGTTACCTGGTGAACTCGGGCGACGAGCTCCGCCTGGGTGGCGTGGTGCTGGTGTATTATTCTAGCCAGGCCTAGTTGGGGCTGGCGAACGACTGGCCCGTTGCAGGTGTGATGAAAAACTACCGCCTTTACCGGGTTAATCCCTGGTCAATTTTCAAGCTTGGCTGCCTGGCTGGTTGGCTGGCAGCCTTCTTACCGGTGGCTGGGGTGGGCTGGCTGGGGGTTAAGACGGCTTCTGTCCTGGCAAGCTGGCTGCAAGGGCTGGTGTACCGGATTGAGCTCCCCTTGCCGGGTGATTTTGGTTTTGAGATTAATGGGATCGAGTTGTTGCATCTACAGGAACTCTCCAACCGCATGGCCGAATGGGCCGGAGTGGGCGGTTTAACGCTATTTCTACTGATCCTTTTGGCTACCTCTGTGTTTGGGCTGCTGGCAGGGGCAACGGCGTCCTTGATTAGCCTGGTTTTCAATGGCTTCAGCCGGGTGACAGGGGGAATTGAAGTGACTTTATCGGAAAAAGATCTCGATCGGAGGACAAGTGTCTGACATACTTCACTTTTCCAGCCAGTGCAATCGCAGCGCAGTGGCGGCGATCAACCAGCCGCAGTTGGTTTACATCCTGACCGAAATCAGCCCTGGGGAGGGGATGGCCGCTGCGCGACTACCGCTCAATTTCGCCCTGGTGCTTGACCGCAGCGGCTCGATGGCCGGGGATAAGATCCGTACAATGCGGGAGGCGGTCAAGAACATTATTGACCAACTGGCCCCGGATGACATCCTGTCTGTGATTACTTTTGAGAGCCGCACCCAGGTCGTGGCGCCAGCCGGGCCAGCTCACGATAAAGCAGCCTTGAAACAACAGATCGAGAAAATCCGCGATGGCGGCGGCACAAATATGGCGCCTGGCTTGAAAGAAGGCCTGAGCCAGGTCAAGCAGCACGCCCACGGAGAGCGCGTCAGCCGAATTGTGCTGCTCACCGATGGCGAGGCAACCGACAGTGAAAATGACTCCCGGCGGATTGCCGATCAGGCTGGCCAGGCAGGCATTCCAATTATTGGGCTTGGGTTTGGAAAAGATTGGAAGCATGATTTCCTGATCGACCTGGCAGACCGTAGCTTGCTGGCTCCAGGCAGCCAATCGGGAGATGTCGAGTATATCCCTAATCCTGAGCAGGTAAACAAAATCTTCCAGGATGTGTTCCGCTCGATGCAGGTCGTCGCTCAGGAGGTCAGCCTGACCACCCGCCTGGTGCAGGGCGTGGAAGCCCGGCGAGTTTGGCAGGTGGTCCCGGCAATTCGCGAGCTCAGCCAGGAGGCTATCCAGGGCCGGGCAGTAGTGATCCCGGTCGGGCAGTTGGAAACTGGCGGGGCGGCCTTCCTGACCGAGTTGATCCTACCGGTGCGCCCGGCGGGCCTGGTGCGGGTCGCCCAGAGTGAACTGAGTTACAATCTGCCGGGAGAGCTGCCCACTCGCCGGTCGGTGGAGCTAATCCTGCTATACACTCCCGACAATGCGCTGGCCAACCAGTTGGATCCGCAGGTGATGAGCGTTGTGGATAAAGTCCAGGCTTTCCGCCTGCAGACCCAGGCGCTCAACCAGGCGGAGAGCGGGGATGTGCGCGCAGCGACGCAAAAATTACGCCAGGCGGTAACCCTGCTCCTGGCGCAGGGAGAAACTGAGTTAGCCGGGCAGATGCAAGCCGAAGCAGATAATCTGGAGCATTCTGGCCAGTTGTCCAGCGAAGGTAAGAAGACAATCAAGCTGACCAGCCGCAAGACGGTCAAGCTGTCTGGATCATGACCGGTTGAGTTAAAGTAAAAAAATCGGCTGAGCCGATTTTTTTTACTTTAACTCAACCGGTCATGATCCAGACAGCTTGACCGTCTTGCGGCTGGTCAGCGTGATTGTCTTCTTACCTTCGCTGGACAACTGGCCAGAATGCTCCAGATTATCT
>JAYRWF010000301.1:0-1752 GCA_041918195.1 Anaerolineales bacterium | reverse complement strand
CAATCACACTGAAGAGTTCGAGGGTTCGAATCCACCCAGGTTTTCTGGTTGACGGAATTCATAATTCCGTGTAAAATACCGCAGCTTATATCCATGGGCCCATAGCGCAGTTGGGAGCGCGTCTCAATGGCATTGAGAAGGTCGAGAGTTCGAATCTCTCTGGGTCCACACAATCTGGCGGTCGGCAGGCAGTGTTCAGCGAAAGTGGCTGGCGCTGGTTGAAGGCCGCTAAACCATTAAGGCATAAGCAGGAGTAGTAGGTTATCTGCCAGCGAGCCGGGAGAGCGAGGTGTGAGCCCGGCAGGGTGCCCGCAGAGCACAGGACTTTTGAAAGCCTTTGAACCGAACTCGCCTGTGGTCCAGCAATCTCTGGACAAGCCTCGCCGGTGAAGAAACGCCTGGTTTCTTAGCTGGCGGCGGGTTTCGCCCGTTAGCGCGAGCCAGAGCGGCCCGGCAATCGACGGGCAAGCAGGGTGGTACCGCGGAGGTCTCCTTCGTCCCTGGTGGGATGAAGGAGTTTTTGTTTTTTATGGCCTGGCGATTCCCTCGCCTGGTCAAACCTTTGAGAGGAGGTCTGAGATGGAAGCTTCTGCACAAAGTTGGCCAGTTTATGATCCGCAATCCATAGAACCGCGCGTTCGCGCTCGATGGGCTGAGCAGTCGCTTTATCTCGCCCAGCCAGCCTCCGACCAGCCCAAGTTTTACTGCCTGGATTTCTTTCCGTACCCATCTGGGGATGGCCTGCATGTCGGTCATTGCCGGAATTATGTGCCGACGGATGTCCTGTCGCGCTATAAACGCATGTCTGGCTTTAATGTGCTCCACCCGATGGGCTGGGACGCCTTCGGCGAGCCGGCCGAACAGTATGCAGTGACTCACGGGGTGCACCCACGCGTCACCACGGACCGCAATACCGCCAATTTCAGACGCCAGTTTGACCTGATCGGCGCAAGCTATGATTGGTCGCGCGAGATCGACTCGTCGCAGCCCGAGTTTTACCGCTGGACGCAGTACTTCTTCTTGCTGTTGTACCAGCGCGGCCTGGCTTACCGCGATACCAATTGGCAATGGTGGTGCCCTGGTTGTCAAACCACCCTCTCGAGTCATGAAGTCGATCAGGGTGTCTGCTGGCGCGGCCATTCCGGGGTGATCAAGCGCGAAATCCCGGCCTGGTATTTTAAGATTACAGCCCTGGCAGACGAGTTGCTGGAAGGGCTAGATCAAATCGACTGGCCGGAGCGGATCAAATCCATGCAGCGCAACTGGATTGGCCGTTCGGAGGGCTGCGAGATCATCTTCGCTGGTCCCGCTGGTGAACCCATGCCGGTCTTCACCACCCGCCCGGACACCGTCTATGGGGTGACCTTCCTGGCCATCGCCCCGGAACATCCGCTGGTGGAAATCTTAGCCACTCCCGAATACCAGCTTTCTGTCCAGGAATACCAGGCCCAAGCCGCCCGCCAGAGTGAAATCGAGCGCATGATGGAAACCCGCCAGAAAACCGGCGTTTTCAGCGGCAGCTATGCAGTTCATCCCTTGACAGGGGCGCCAGTTCCCATCTGGGTGGCGGATTATGTCCTGCCTGGTTACGGCACAGGCCTGGTGATGGGGGTTCCGGCTCATGACACGCGCGATTTCGAGTTTGCCCGTCAATACGGTCTGCCGGTCATAGAAGTCATTGCGCCAGCCAGCGCTGATCAGCTGGAGACCCATGCGGCTTATACCGGCCCGGGCCGGATGGTCAACTCGGCT